>NZ_WXEY01000008.1 GCF_009877425.1 Heliomicrobium undosum
GGGATAACGGCTCCTATTGAAAAGAAACCTGGCTAAGGGACATCCCACCCTTTTCACCGGCATATATGGTGAACAAAGGGGGAATGCCCAATGAAATCGCCCGATCATGGCAAATCATGTGATTCCGCATGCCATCAGGCATTCCGGGAACTCATAGTGGCTTTTGCCTCAGAAGAGAAATCCCTAGCGAGCCTGCTCGAAGCCGAAGCGGCCCGGGCGCAGGCTGCCGCCAAAAACGCCCATGTCGGCATCGACCAGTTCATCGAACTGAACCGGAGCATTCGCGAGATCCTCTCGGCACTCCTCAAAAGGGAGGTGCTGATGCAGTTGAAGCTTGACCTCCTGCTTCGCTGGAGCGCAGATACAGACAAACCGGAGGAACAAACGCCCCTTCTCCCGACATCACAGTCACCGCAGGCACCCACCGTCCCCTACGCTTCAGGCCACGTGGTTTCCACTGTCCCTTCCAAAAGCAAACCGCATGATGCCTCTTTTCCTGATGCTTCGTCTCCTGGCGCCTCGCTTTCTGATGCCTCGTTTCCCTATGCCTCATTTCCTTCCGGCGGATTTCCGCCCTCTCTCTTTGCGCAAAGGGCTGATTCTTCCCCGCCGATCGTTGTGCGCTTTTTAGTCGGAAAAAAACGGGTTCGTCTGGCAAAGAAGAAGGATTGGCGCCTTCCTGACAAAGAATAGGGCGGCTATAGCAACCGGGTCATCTCATCCTTTCGTCGAAAGGGGAACAGCCATGGACAAACATACATGGCAATCACTGCTCGATTCTCAACGTCGCCTCTGGGAATCTCTCGTCGAACTGGAGAACGCCCTCGATCAACTTCCTACCGGCGCCGGCGCCTCGGAAACGCAGGCCGAATCCAGCCACCTCCGTTTCCTCCTCGATATCCGCCATGAAAAAATTGCAGCCATTCTTTTCCCCTCCCGCCACGGATAAAGAGCGAACCATTAAATTCCATACGCCGTATCTTAACAGTAAGCAGTGTGGTATGGGAGGTATTATCGTTCATGGTTGCTGAACAACCGCCTCATGAAGGAGAATGCCCTTTCTCCTCTATTGTGAACCCACCCCAGGCCGTGCTCAACGCTCGGGATAAGGAAACGACCATTCGTCTGCTTCAACTCAACCGGCTCCCCTGCCCGGACGTGGTGGAACCGACGCCGGAAACACTGTTTCCGATCCTGGGGCGCACCTACGGCCATCATCAGGGGGAAGATATCCGGGTTGTCGAGGATTATGAGTCCACCCGGGAACAGCCAAGTGATTATTATGTCCAGTTGCTGAACATCAAAGAAGATTACAGGATTTGCATCATCGGTCTGGAAGCGGTGGAGGCCTTCAAGGCGGCGCCGAAGCGCATCCAGAACCTGGAGTATCCGATCCGAACACCCGCTTTCGGCTGGTCCTATGAGGCGATGACCGCTACGGAAGAGATGATCACCCTGGCGGTCCGTTCCATCTACGCCCTGGGGCTGCGCTGGGGGCAAGTCGATCTGGCGCTGAACAACGAGGATCGGCTCGTGGTGCTCGATGTCAACGCCGGCGAAACGCTCCCGGAGGACTGGATCACCCGATACCCCACAGCCGTGCAGCGCCTCGCCTTTGATCTCCAACACGCGCCGCTGTCGTCCGACTTCACCTTGGGCTGTGACGTGGAATTCATGCTCCGTCAGACGCAGACCATGCGCATGCTTCCTGCATCCTTCTTTTGGCCCATGGAGGGTCCCATCGGCTGTGATGACCGGAGCCTGGAGAACACCAACAAGATTTTCCCCCTGGGGGAGATCCGCCCGGAACCATCCAAAGACCCCGACGCCATCATCGCGTCGATGGAACGGATCATGCGGATGGGCACCCAGGCCTGCCCCTACCGGAATGTGCAATGGCTGGCTGGGAGCATGCCTTTTGCCGGATACCAGGTGGGCGGGCATATCCATTTCGGCATCGTGCCCACCCTGGAGATGATCCGGGTGCTCGACAACTACCTGAGCCTCCCCCTCCTCTTTGTCGAACATCCCCAACGTGGTCGCAGACGTCACCGGACCAGACACGGCCAATTGGGCGCTTTCCGCGTTGCACCCCATGGTTTCCAATACATGACGACACCCAGTTGGATCGTCAATCCCGCCACCGCCCGGGCTGTGCTTCATTGGGTCAAAATCATCATCAAAAACTACCGGCTCTGTCTCTCCCGCCCGCTCACTTCGCCTGCTTTGCAGGAGGCTTTCTACAAAGCGAAGACGGATCTTCTCTATGACGACGTGAAAGGGATCCTCGACGAGATCGTCCGCCTCGATGATTTCGCCGAGCACCAGAACATCCTGCTCCCGCTGTTTGAGCAGATCCTGGCCCGCCAGACCTGGGACGACAGTTCCGACCTGCGCGCCGCCTGGGGGATCGCCATCCCCGACAAGTTTTACGCATCACCGGCCTTGGCCTTTTTGAGCGGTCCCCTCCGCTCCTGGCTGGGTGTCGGCAGAGGCGAAGGGCTGACGCTCCGAGCCGGTTCCGCTGTGGCGGAGGCACAGGTGGAGCCGGCGGCAGATCAGGAGAGCATGTATGTGCAGATTTCCCCGGAAACGGCGGAACTGCTGCAACTCCCGTCTTTGGAAAATCAAAACTTCAGTATTCAACGGGACGGCGTCCAGGCGATCCGCCTCGGCCCCTTCCTCGGCATCCTCGGTCCTCGCGCCCAGCATGGCGAACTGTTTTTCGGCAAGCAGACGAAGATCTACCGGCGGATCATCCGCTTGGCCCGAAGCAAGGGGATCTGCGCCTATGTGTTCAACGTGGACAGCATCGTCCCTGGGAAGCGCACCGTCCGCGGGTATGTGTCCACCGGCAGCGAGAACGAACAGTGGATCCCCCATGATTTTCCCATGCCTGACGTGATCTACGACCGCATGTTCGCCGACGAATACGCCGAGGTGCACCGCGCCAACGCGCTGCGCGAACGCCTTCAGTACCACTACAAAATCCCCTTCATCAACCCGCCGTCGCTGTTCAAGATCTCCGGAGATAAGTTGGTCAGCCACCAGGTGTTGCAGCGTTCTCCTGAGATCGCGCCTTATCTTCCGGAGACACAGCCCTTGATCGACGCCGGCCAGGTCCTGGAGATGCTCTTCCGTCATGGCGTCGTCTTCATCAAGCCGGCTGCAGGCTTCAGAGGAAAAGACGTCATCAAACTGCAGTTCGAGCCCGACAACCGTCTCTGCGCCCGTGGTCGGCAACTGGATGAACGGACGGCCTGGAAAGAGGTGTTCAACCCCAACGAGAAAGAATTGGCCGCCTTCATCAAGGAGATCCCCCGCAGCAGCAAGGCCATCATTCAGCAGGGCATCCCGGCCCTGCTCTACCGAGACCGGCCGGTGGAGACGCGATTTTATTACGTCAAAAACAGCAAGGGCGTCTGGCTGCGCTCAGGCCTGGTCGCCCGGGTCGCGCCCGACAACCTCTTCCCGATGAACGCCAACGTGGAATGGGACCTCCTGGCCAGCCGCATCCTTAAAGCGTCCATGGGCGTCGAACGGCGAGAGGCCTTTAAAGAGCGCGCCGACGCCCTCTGCCGGAAAGCGCTCGCCCTTCTGGAAAGCGAGGTGGGCCCCTTCGGAGAACTGGCCATCGACATCATCCCCAGTCGCTCCGATGCGCCCATTATCGTGGAGATCAACGCCAAACCGGACAATTTGTTGCATATGACAGGGGCTTTCCGCCGGCGGAACCTGTGCATTATGCGGCTGTTGGGGTATGCCAAGCGGTTGGCGGGGTTTGGGGAGGAGTAGGCGGGGGGTTAACGTAGAAAAAGCATCCGCTTCAACCCGAGGTTAAGATGGGTTGTGCGGATGCTTTTTCATGTTGTTATCGCTGCGGCGTTCTTTTTTCATTTTTTATCGCGCGCTAATAAACTCCTGCACCCAAGCGCCTTGGTAGTAACCGACGCCAATGGTGTCAAAGTTGGGGCTCAGGATATTGGCGCGGTGACCGGAACTGTTCATCCAGTCGTTCATCACCTGCTGGGCCGTGGTCTGCCCTTTGGCGATGTTTTCGCCGGCATAGCCGTATTGGATGCCGTACTTGTCCATCATGGCGAAGGGAGAACCGTAGGTCGGCGAGGTGTGGCTGAAGTAGTTCTTCTGAATCATGTCGACAGCCTTGTCACGGGCCATCCGGTTCAGGGTGGCGTTGTCGGCGCGGAGCGGCTTCAGACCGGCTTTCGCCCGTTCAGCGTTCACCAGTTGGACAACCTGCTCCGTCACGCTCGACGGTGCAGGAGCAGGTTGGGGCGCCGGCTGAGGGGCCGGCGCTTGGCTGGTTTGGGGAACCTTTAGGACTTGACCGACATAAAGCTGGTTAGCATCCACTCCGGGGTTGGCCTGGAGCAGGCTGTTCAGGGAAACGCCCAGCTTACTGGCGATTTTCCACATGGTGTCCCCGGCAACGACACGGTACTGACCGGCAGACGAAGCGGGGATCTGCAGCGTCTGACCAGGATAAATGGCGCCGGAGGTAAGGTTGTTGGCTTTCATCAGGTCAGTGACCGAAACGCCTTGGCTGCTGGCGATGCGCCACAGGGTGTCGCCGGATTTCACCGTATAGGTGTTGGTGACGCCAGCCACCTGGGTAGCCGGGGTCAGCTTCACATAGGTGGGCGAGTTGGTGACATAGCCTTTCGTGCCACTGGCGGTTTGGACATAGATCCACCAGTTGGGGTTTTTGGTCTGGGAGATTACTTTGACGGTTGTACCCGCCGAAAGGTACTTGATCGAAGAAGCGGTGCTGCTGGCATCGCTCTTCAGATAAGCGCCCTTGATCAGCGTCAGGGTGTCGCCAGGCTGCGCGTAAATCCGTCCCTCAATGCCGCCGGGAGGCGTCGTCGGGGTCGGGGTCGGGGTGGGCGTAGGAGCAGGAGCAGGAGTCGGGGCCGGCGCAGGAGTCGTGGTGGTGCCGCTCGGCATCACGACAGGCTTCTGCGGAGGCAGCACATAGGAAGCGGGGATGACCGGCGGCTTGGCCGTGTGACCGGTGATGGTCTGGCCGGGGGTCCAGGAGCCGGCGGGCAGTACCCTTTGGACGGAGAAGAAGTTGCTGCCGTACCAGTAACGGAAGTCGTTCACGGTGCCGAGAGCCGTGGGCCGTTTGTCCATGGTGTTGATGATCAGCGGCTGACCGTTGACCATGCCCATGAAGATGGCTGCGTGGCTGATATACTTATTGCCGTTGGCGTCAGTGGCGTAGAAGGTGAAGAGGTCGCCGGGAAGGAGCTTTTCCGTCCCTTTGATCGTCCAGTAGCTGCCCTCTTTGGCGGCGTAGACGCCCTGGACCTTCGTCCCAACGGAGCCATACTCGCGAGAGGTCGTGGTGATGTTGAAGCCGAAATCGCTGTAGACCAGCGAGGTGAAGTTCGAGCAGTCAACGATGCCATAGTCCTTGTACCCCTTATAGAGGTGGCCATAGACCGTGTAGCCATGGTCCATGTACCAGACGGCCCGTTCGATCAGTTGGTCAGCTAGGCTGCCCTTGATGCTCTTGTACTGTTCCCGGTACTGGTTGACCCGGGGAACGTCCGTGTTGGTGTAGGTGCTCAGGTACTGGTTGTAGTTGGCGATCGCCTGTTCAGTAGTGAACTTCTGATAGAAGGCGGCTGCCGGGGAGATGGTTCCGGTGAAGAAAATCACGCCGGCCAGCAGGCTGGCGGCAATGGATGCAATCTTCCTTTTCATGTTGCGTCACTCCTTTCGCCAAAAAAATAAAGTCGCTATCGGGATAACGACTTGAAAAAGAAGACGTGTAGGAGTATAACGCACAATCAAGGATGAAGCAACCCATTTTTATTAATTACATAGAATTTCCGGACTTTCCTACATTCTGTAACGCGACAAATAAAGTTATACAGATAGTTTTAACACATCATAATTCTCTCTCAACACGATGAATACTTCTATTATCTCCATCTACTACAGCCGAAAATCTCTATTGCATCACTATCCATGTAATCATATTATTTCAGCACATTCTTGCAAGCAGTGCTCTTATGGCACATCCTAGGCCAACTCACCCTATCCCCGCGCCGTATCCAGCACCGTATCTAGCGTCGTTTCTAGCACCTATCCCCCGTTCACCCTGCTGTCCACATAGACAGCGCCCCGGCGCGACAGTTCGGCGCAGCCCGAGGACCAATCAGCAGCCATTCGTTCTAAGCGCTCCTCCTGCCCCGCCTCTTCCAGGGCGGTCAACGTCACAGCGGCGCCAAACTGGGTCTCCTGGATGCGGTAGCCCCGCAGACGCAATTCCTGTTCGAATTTGCCGTACAAGGCATAGTCGATCTCGATAGCAATAGGGGTGAAGAGCCGCCGTTCGATTACCCCGGCTGCCTCTAACCCCAGGCTAGCGCCCTTGCCGTAGGCGCGGATAAGACCGCCCGCCCCCAATTTGATCCCGCCGAAGTAGCGGGTCACGACAACAACGGTGTCTTTGAGCCCCGTCTTTTTAATCACCTCCAGGATCGGTTTGCCCGCCGTCCCTGAAGGTTCGCCGTCGTCATCGGCTTTCTGCGTTTCGTCTCGCTCTCCACAGACATAAGCGGCGCAGTTATGGGTGGCGTCCCAGTGTTTTTTCCGGATCGCGGCGATGAAAGCCTGGGCGGCTTCGGGCGTCTCTGCCCGATCGACGTAGGCGATAAACCGCGACTTCTCAATCTCATAAACGGCTTCTCCGTAACCGTTCACCGTTCGATATTGTTCCAACATGCTGTCATCCACCTCAAGTAAAAACATACCCTGCTTTGCTCCCCCAGCAAGGGCGAGGCAGCGGCAGAGACCAAGCGCGGACGGACGCCCACTGCCCCACTACCAACCAAGCGCTGGCTCAATACAAAACGCGGCAGCAGTTATGGGCCGCCAATTCCTCTTTACGCAAATCCCCATTAAGGTCTTTGACCATCCGGTAGATCCGGTTCTCCCGGTAGCGTTGCCCTCCTGCTTCGAAAAAGCGATGGTCCCGCTCGATCACCGAGACAGTAAAATCGAGGGGGCTGTCGGCATAGACCTCGCCGACCAGTTCCGTATCGGTCACAAAGATGCGGAAACAGTAGGTCCGGCGGTGGGGGTTTCGAAACTGGAAGTCGATATAGTTGTAGGCGATGGTGGCCCCGCAGGCAAAGGGGATCGTCCGGTTCACATCGGGGAAGTAATCGTAACTGTGGCGGTGACGCTCGACGATCTCCATGTCCAGATGCAGCGCGATCCAGTAGAGCAGGTTGGAAAACTGGCACATGCCTCCGCCGACGCCGGCTTCAACGCCCTGCTCCCGCAGGATCATCCCTTCCTTATATCCCTTGCGGCGTGTCGCCTTGCCGGCGAGAAACCAGCCAGCGGAGGTAGCGTTTCAGCCGGAGCAACCACACCTTGCATTGAAAAAGCAGATCCCCCATCAACGGCTCACTCACTTCGCTCTGGACTTTGGGTCAGGCATCATAATTATCATTTTTGACAGCAGTCGTTCTTTTCCTTTATTTGCTTCCCGATGAACCGCCATCAACGCAGGGATATCCAGAGAAGGGGTTGCGTAAGACTAAGGCAACCCCAAAAAATCACAAGGAAAGGGAGAATGGCACGATGGATCGGCTTTCACCGGTTGCCGTTTTCTTTCTCAACTACGTCGCCTTTACCGCCCTGAGTTGGATTTTTCCGATGGACCGCAAATGGCTCGCATCGCTAGAGAAGCCCTCCTGGTCCCCGCCGGGGATGGTCGTCGGCATGGCCTGGATGATCATCTTCGCCCTCATCTCCCTTGCCGTGGCGCTTCTCTGGGACAAGGTGGGCCTGCGCCGCATCGGCCTCTCCTGGAAGGCTGTCTTTCTCGCCAACTGGTTTTTCAACCAACTCTTCTACATCGGTCAGTCCTTCAGCAGGAACCTCTTCTATTCCTTCCTCGACACGGCGGCCATCGCTGTCACAGCGACCCTGCTGGTCTTTGTATCCTGGCCTTACTCCCGCGCGGCGGCGCTGCTTTTCGCCCCCTACGCCCTCTGGTCATCCTTTGCCACGGCCCTCGCCTGGGCGATTTACCGCCTGAACCGGTGACACAAAAAAAGAGAGGTTCCCCTACGGCGGAACCCTCATTGTTACATGATCATTGTTTTTATTGTCCGGTTTTTAGTCGGTTTCCAACCGTTCTTTCACCATTGTTTCGTCCAGATGCTTCATCTGGTTGTTCGTTCCTTTGTTTCTGCTACATGTTCCGGACCTTGTCTTACACCGCCGGCGTCAGCCATTCCTCCGATTGATGGAGGAGTGAAAGCAGATCGTCTATCTCGTCTTTGGTCAGCAGTTCAGCCCAGATTTTGGGCAATTCCGATGGATCCCAAGCCATCCAACATCCCCTCCAGAAACGAATCGTCACCTGCTACCCTTATTATCGTATCTATTCTATAAATTATTGATGCTTCCTGCTTCTGTCGGAAAAAAATTTTTTCGCTTCATGCGGCGAAGGTGCGGAACTGTTCCTTTTTTGCGCCGCAGATGGGACATACATCAGGGATCCCCTCGACGACGGTGTGACCGCAGATCTGACAGATATGCACCGGCCCCAGCGCCATGTCCATCCCTTTTTCGGCCGATTTTCGCGCCTCTTCAAACAGCCTGGCATGGATCTTCTCCGCCTCAAGGGCGTAGTGGAAGGAACGTTCAGCGCCTTTTTCGTTCTGAAACCGGGACGATTCGAGATAGACGGGATACATCTGCTCAATCTCATGCAACTCGCCGTTGCGGGCGCCGATCAGGTTGTCCACCGTTTTCCCCATTCCGAAGACCGCGCCGGCAGGAACGGTGAAGTCGCCTTTCTGTTCCCGCAATTCCTGAAAATGATTGCGCGCGTGGGCCCACTCGGCATAGGCGATCGCCCGAAAAAGCCGCCCGATGTTGGGCATGTTCTCTTTGTCAGCTACATCAGCCCAGATGGTGTATCGCATATGGGCCATGCTCTCGCCACCGTAGGCGGAGCGCAGGAAGTCGGCGGTCATGGCGTTTTCCAAAGGCATGGGCCATCTCTCCTTCAGCAGCGAAAGTACACCGTCAGTATGGCCCCGGCGAGCTTTTTTAAACAAAAAAACCCCCGACTCTTGAGTACAGAAAGAGCCGGGGATTGCTTTACCTTTGCGGCAAAGCAACTCATTATTGTGCCCACGTACATGTTACCACAATGTACGTTTCCGTACAATCAAAAGTGACAAAATACTGTCAAAATATTGTTTAAACAGCGGAGTCAAAAAAGCCCCGCCGGTCTTTTGGCATTTTTCCAAAAAACTAGCGAGGCCTTTTTTTATTAGCCGTTACATGCGGATAGACTACAAAACTGATTTTTACTGTACAGCCACGGCGCCGGATGAGACAGGACCAGGAAAAAGGACATAAAAGGTTGTTCCCTGAGCGCCTGTTTCAAACTCGATCTTGGCGTTGTGGCGTTCGGCGATGCTGAAGCAGACAGCCAGCCCCAGCCCGGTGCCGCCATCCTTGTTCGTGACGAAAGGCGTCCCCAACCTTTCCGCAATTTCCGGTGATATTCCTTTCCCTTGATCCCGGATTTCCAAGACAGCCTGACCGCTTGCCAGCGTATAGGTCCGAATGGTGAGGCTTTTCCGCTCCTCCATCGCCTCCAGTCCATTTTGTGCGAGGTTGAACAGCATCCGGCCGATCTCTCTTTCATCGACCATCACCATGGGAATATAGTCCAGGGATATTTCCAGATGTTTGTTCTGGCTGAAGGCGCGCGCGTGCAACAATGGGGCCATCTTGTGCACAATCAGATTCAGGTTCTTCAATTCCAACTTTGACGACCGCGTTCTTGCTAGGGAGAGGACCTCAGAAATAATGGCGTTGGCCTGATCCAACTCGTTGATCATCAATTCGAAATGCGGCCAGTCCTCCCGGTAGATCTCCTTCCGTTGGAACAGTTGAAGGAAACCCCGCACCGTTTGCAAGGGGTTCCGGATTTCATGACCGATCCCGCCGGCCATCTGACCGATCAGGCTCAAACGATCCAGCCGGGACAATTCTTTTTCCATCCGGCGTTGGTCAGTAATATCGACTAAGCTCGAAAAAAAACAGTCCTTTCCGTTCAATCTGATCATGGAACCTGAGACAAGACAGATCATTTCTTTTCCCTGCTTTGTCCGCAATCTCGTTTGCACATTCTTGAACGTTCCCTGGATGGAGACGGTTTCTCTTAGCTTCAACAACTCATGGGCATCGATCATCGCCATTTCTAACGGCCGATGGCCAATGACCTCTTCCCGCCGGTAGCCCATGGCTTCTAGCCAGGCATGGTTCACATCAATAAAGGCGCCGTCAACGCTCGATGTGATGGACAGCAACGCTGGGTTGCAATGAAAGGCTATGTTGTAACGCTCCTCCGACAACCCATCGCAACAGATATCGCTTTTTGCTTGCTCTCGCCGCAGTTTCCGCTGTCGAATAAGCATGTTTGATCCCGCCTTACGAAAGAGTACATGCCCATTTTACGGAAAACTGCAGTTTATGTCATGGTGAAAACTGTCGATAATTGCCAGGTAATTGAAATTATTTTTCGTTATTTTTTTATAAAAAACAACCCCAGGAGAGTGCTCCTGAGGTCGTTGCCGCTTACGTATGGTGCCGGTGGCCGGACTCGAACCGGCACGGTCTTGCGACCGAGGGATTTTAAGTCCCTTGCGTCTACCAATTCCGCCACACCGGCAGGTCAATGGCGTATGTCTGGAGGCGGCACCCGGATTCGAACCGGGGAATAAAGGTTTTGCAGACCTTTGCCTTACCACTTGGCGATGCCGCCATAGGTAACTTAAATTTTACCAGCTTCAATGGCCTTTCGTCAAGAGAGACTAAAGTGGAGGAGGTGATTTGCTTGGTCGACTTCTCCACCGACGTGGGTGATATCGTCTATCCCGACGATATCCACCGCCTGGACCGTTATGTGAACCAACTCCGCGACGGCGATGAACTGGTGATCTCCGTCGACGCCAATGACGCTCATCAGACCGATTCCATCCTGACCTTTCTGCGTAAAAACGGGATGAAATTCCACACCGAGGGCTCCCATGACGGAAAAGAGTATTACATCGTCGCCCGGCGCAAGCTTCACTGATTCGCTAGCCGCTGAGACAGCGCGCCGGCGGAGAAAAGCATTCCGGAGAATAGGAACGCCACCCTGCACCGGGGTGGCGATTTCTGATCAATCTGGAGCGGGAAACGAGATTCGAACTCGCGACCCTCGCCTTGGCAAGGCGATGCTCTACCGCTGAGCTATTCCCGCAGGTGGTGCCTCGGGGCGGAATCGAACCACCGACACGAGGATTTTCAGTCCTCTGCTCTACCGACTGAGCTACCGAGGCAAGATGGCGGAGCAGACGGGATTCGAACCCGCGATCTCCAGCGTGACAGGCTGGCATGTTAGGCCTCTACACCACTGCTCCGTGCCGACAAGGGATATTTTATCGTAAATCGCCCTTGCCGTCAATGCTTTTTTGTCTGGAATTTTGTTCTACTCTTTAATCAGGTCCTGCACAAACTTGGGCAGGCAGAAGGCGGCTTTGTGCAGCGCCGGCGTGTAGTAGCGCGTCTCCATTTCGGGGATGGCGCTCACATCAACCGCCTCAGGGTCATACTGCTTGGAACCCATGGTGAAGCTCCAGAGACCGGAAGGATAGGTCGGGATGGAGGCCAGGTATAACTTGGTAACGGGGAAGATGGAACGAATATCCTTAAAAACGCGGCTGATCAGGTCGGCGTTGACGAAGGGGGACTCGGTCTGAGCGACCATGATGCCATCGGGCTTGAGGGCGCGATAAACAGCCTGGTAGAACTCGGCGGCAAAGAGCCCTTCAGCAGGACCGACCGGTTCGGTCGAGTCGACCATGATCACGTCATACTCGTTCTCGTTCTCCTGGATATGTTTCACGCCGTCAGCGACGAGCACCTCGACCTTCGGATGACCGAAGAGAGCCGAGGCGATCTCGGGCAGATACTCCTTCGATGTCTCGATGACGCGGCCGTCGATCTCACAGAGCACAGCTTTTTCCACCTTCGCGTGTTTGACACACTCGCGGATAGCGCCGCCATCGCCGCCGCCGATGATCATCACTTTTTTCGGGTTAGGATGGGTGTTCAGGGCCACATGGCTGATCATCTCATGGTAGACGAATTCATCCTTGATGGTCGTCATGACCATGTTGTCGAGGACAAGCATGCGCCCCCACTGGACCGTGTCGATCATGGCCAGTTCCTGAAAGGGCGTCGTTTCCGTATGGAGGGTCTGGGTGATTTTGCTGCTGTAGCGGAGGTTGGGCGTCTGCTCTTCTGTATACCAAAAACCGGAGGACATGCGGTCATTGCCCCTTTCCAATCGATTCGCAGGCGATTCGCTCAGGCGAAGCCAGAAGAAAGAAATCACCTGCCGCTTGCGGGCAGGTGAAGGAAGTCGAAACGGTTTAGTACCAAAGGGGAGCGGCGGCGAAGGCGCAGCCGATCTTCTCCACCGTGTGGTCAACGGCTTGGACCTTGATCTCCTTCAGTTCCATGCCCCGCACCTCAAAGGCTTCCTGAACCATGCGGGTGATGCGGGCTTCCGCCTCTTCTTTGGTGAACTTGCCCGTCAGTTCCATGATGACGCCAAAGCTGTCCGGTGATACGCCAACAGCGATGGCCGCCGCGATGGTCTCACCGGGGATGTCGGATACGATGGAGCCGTAAGCGGTCGGCACAAGGGCGCCATAGGGGATCTTCATGCCGGGCGTATACTCGCACTCGGGAGGCAGGATACTGCTAACCCGGACCAGGTTTACATTGCCGATCCCGGCTTTTAACAGGGCGTTGTCGAACGCCGTCAGTTTGCTTTTCCCTTCCGCAGCAGCCGCTGTGATAAAAAACTTCTTCGGCACGGGCAGCATAAGCATACCTCCAATGATTGTTTTTAATGTGGTCGCAAACCTCGTTTATTATACCAGACAGGCAGAAAAAATAAACAATAATTTTGCATTAAAATTGAAGGCAAGGAAAGCCTGCGCCTCCCTTGCCTCGGAACGGTTTCTTACCCTTTATTTGCGCCCTGCGGGCGGATTACTTGATCACCTCGTTGTAGGAGAGACCGCGCGTATGCAGGGTGTGGCTCCATTCCCGCTTGTTGCGGTGCCAGAAGCCGAGGAAGACGATGGGCACCCAACTGTAGACGAAGACGGGATAGACGAGGATCCACTTCCAGGCGCGCCGGTCGACCTTGTCCAACATGAGGGCGACAAGGGGCATGGCGAACTGAATGTAGGAAAGGAACATCCAAACCTGCTGGTGGATGGTCGAACTGAACAACTGGGTAAAGCTGAGGCTGATCGGCTCAACGACGCTGAGGATCATGAACAGGGAGACCAGCACGACCAGCGCCGGCTGAAAGAGATGCAATGCGCCGTCGAGCATGGAGAAGTTGCCTGTCGTGAGACCGCGCCAGAACAGTTTGGGGAAGTAGCGGAAAAAGATGTCGACGTGGCCCTGGGCCCAGCGCTTGCGCTGCCGCCAGGACTGCATGAAGGTCAGCGGCTTCTCGTCATAGATGACGGCCTCATGGCTCCAGGAGGTCTTGATGCCATTCATCAGCGCCTTCATGGAGAACTCCATATCCTCGACCAGGGAGGTGGCGCCCCAGCCGTATTCACGGAGCAGGTTGGTCGAGATACACATCCCAGTGCCGCCGAGCAGGTTGGAGAGGCCCAGGTTGTACCGCGCCAACTGGAGCAACCGGTTGGTGTGCCAGAAGGCGATGGAGAAGGTGGCCGTCACCCAGGTGTCAAAGGGGTTTTTCGAGTCGATGTAACACTGGACGATTTGGTGGCCTTCCACCATTTTTTTGTTCATTTCCATCAGAAAATTGGGCTTGACCAGGTTGTCGGCGTCAAAGATGCAGATGCCGTCAAAGTGGCGCTCCATGCGGAAGATCTTCTCAAACATCCACTCCAGCGCATAGCCTTTGCCCCGCTGTTGGCGGTTGAACCGCTCATAGACCTGAGCGCCGGCGTCGCGCGCGATGGCCGCCGTCCGGTCGGTGCAATTGTCGGCGACGATGAAAATCTCGTAGAGTTCTTTGGGGTAGTCGAGGTTCTTCAGGTTCTCCACCAGGGGACCGATGACGAATTCCTCATTATGGGCGGCCACGACAAGGGCAAAGGTCTTTTCCGGCGACGCCGGCGGCCCTTCCTTCTTCCTCCAGAAGCCGAAGACGGACAGGGTCATGTAGTAGACGGTGCAGAACACGATCAGCAGTTGTAACGGAACCATAATGAAGTCGTACTTCTGGGCAAACAGAGTCTCCCATAACATCAAGGGTCAACTCTCTCCTTTCTCTGCCCTCACTGAGGGAAGAGGGTCTCTTGCAACAGATTATGGAAAAACCATCGACCATCCAAAGGTAATTGTACCGAAAACTAGACCCAACCGTCAATGATTGTTATGTAAGGGCGATAAAACCCTTCTGACAGCATCCCTCCCTTTCCCGGCAAATGCCCTTTTCTGACTTAGGGACTTAACTGCGCCGCCTTTGGTTTTTGACCGTAGACAGGCGCTTTCTGACAGATATAGAACTCTCCCTTTGAGTCCAGGGAAGCGAAGAAAACCTGATCGACCGCAGTGACTCCATGTTTTTGCAGTTCTTTGATCAACCACTCCTCATCCAACTGGATGGATTGCAGGTTGCGACGATCCACTTTCCCGTCGAGGATCAGCGGTGTGGGCAAACCCTCATAGGCCGTGGGAATTTGCAGGTCCTCGGCGTTGACGGGACGCTTTTGCGATTTGGGGATGACGCTAAGCTTGCCCGACGTTTCCAGGATGGCAAACTCCACATCGTTGATGTTATACACGTCTTTTTCGCGCAATTGGGCCAGCAGGTCATTCAGGTTGTAACGGGTCCGCCGCATCTCCCCCTCCAAGAGGCGCCCATTTTCGATGATCACCGTCGGCGAACCGTTTAGCCAGTCGCGGGCGACGGGCGATTTCATGGAGAGGTAAGAGAAGCCCACTTCGGCAAGCACCAGCACACCGATCGGAATCAGTCCGTGGAGCAGGGGTATGGAAGGGTCCTCCATCGGGATAGCGGCCAATTCAGCGATCATGATGGCGACCACCAGATCAACAGGCGACAGCTTCCCGATCTCCCGCTTGCCCATGATCCGCATGATGACCAGCACGGAAAAATAAACGATGAGGGCTCTCAAGATGATGACCAACACTTCTTGCAGTTCCATAGGCGCACCCCCGTCTATTCAAACCCCTATTATTATGACCTTGTAGGATGCGAATATGAACGGCGAAGCGCGCCAACACCGGCAATGATTGCCCCTTTCGGATAAACCAGCGCATCCACCGCCGGAGCGGCGAAAACACCCTAATCGTAGAGTTGATGATACATGGAGTAATCGTGAAGGACGCCCTTGACGTAGGCTCGCGTTTCCGGAAAGGGGATCAATTCCAGGGTCTGTTCCTTGCCTGTCCATTTTTGTTCCCGAAGCCACTGGCGCACGTTCCCCCTGCCGCCGTTGTAGGCGGCGATGGTCAAGGGTATGTTTCCGTAAAACTCCTGTTTCAGGTTAGCCAGGTACCAGCACCCCATGCGGATGTTAGTCTCCGGATCATGCAACATCTCCGGCGTATAACCGCGCAGGGGGATCTGTCCGGCGATCCACTCGGCCGTCTGGGGCATCAGTTGCATCAAACCCCTGGCGCCCCGTTCGCTCTCGGCCCAGGGCAAAAATTTGCTCTCCCGGCGAATGATCGCCGTCACCAGATAGGGATCCATCTGGTATTCGGAAGCGTATTTCATGATCAGTGCCTTATGGGGAACAGGGTAGAAAATTTTCTGCACCCAAGGGCTGTACCAGAGGAGGTTGCCCACAACGGCCAGGAAGAGGACGGCGAGAGCCAAGCGGGGGATGGATAGCGCCCTGATCGGTTCAATCCGCTTCACGAGCGGCCTCCTTCCACAGCCCTTCAACCTGTTTCAACATGTCAGGCAGGGGTTGGCCCGCATCGATGATCCGGTCGGCCCGCTTGATTTTTTCATCGAGCGGCATCTGGGCGGACATGCGCGCCCTGGCTGCGTCCTCATCGAGGTTGTCCCGCTCCATGACGCGGCGGACCTGGGTCGCCTCGTCGACGACAACCACCCAGACCTCGTCGGCCATCGTCTCCATTCCAGCCTCAAACAACAGGGGCACATCGAGGACGGCCACCTTTGACCCTTGCCGGGCCAGTTGAGCCAGTTCCCGTTGAAATCGCTCGTTCACCCGGGGATGGACGATCCCGTTCAGGCGCGCGCGCGCCTCCGGGTCGGCAAAGACGATTCGCCCCAAGGCAGCCCGGTCAAGGGCGCCGTCAGGGCGGAAAACAGCGGGACCGAAGGCGCTCTGAATATCCCTCCAGGCCGGTTCTCCCGGCTCTACAACCTCACGGGCCACCACGTCGGCATCGATGACAGCGGCGCCCAACCTGCGCAGGCAGGCAGCCACCGTCGTCTTCCCAGTGGCAATGCCCCCGGTCAAACCGATTACTTTCACTAGGCTGCCTCCATTTCCATATTTATGCATCGAACGTATGATTTAGACAGAAAAGTCTCCGGCTCTCTCTCGTTTTTCTCTTCGGGCCGGGACACAGCGTTGTCAAGAAATGATCTTGGCAAAACCGAGCCCCATCAGCACCAATCCCGCGCCATAAGCAAGCCAGGTTCCACCGGCCCAGCGGGCCTGCATCCGGCCAAAGTAGAGGCCGGAACAGACGAAGACAAGTTGGGTCAGGGCGACCACCGGCGGCGCATAGAGCGGCAAAGCGCCCACCATGGAAGCGCCAAAACCGGCGGCGATAGCGTCCATGTTCAGCGCCAAGCCGAGGAGCAAGGCCTCCTGCGGTCCCAGTTCGCCCGAATGATCCAGGTCCGCCTGGGTCGGTTCGCGCAGGACCTGGATGACCAGTCCGAAGGGCCGCAGGGTGATGGACAGCACCTCTTCCGCTTTCACCTCCAGCGTTTCACCAACTGCCATCGCGATTGCCGGCGCCGTGGCGGTGGCCTCCGCTCCCGATCCCAGGTTTTCTTGTGAACGGTCTTCCCTGGCGACATTGAACAGTTGAAACAGGCCTAACAGGATCAGGATGCCGCCGCCCAGCCTGCCGGCCCACTCGCCGGGGATCAGCACCGTCAACCCCCGACCGGCGAGAAGGGCGAGCGCCATAGCCAGGGCGGAACAGAGGCAGATCACGAACAAGGAGCCCAAGGGAACGCGGATGCGCTTGATCCCGTAAGCGACACCGGCCCCGAATCCGTCCAAACTCAAGGCGATCGCCAACCCCAACAATGACCATGCTGCCAAGATGGGTCCCTCCCGGGTTGAACTTTTCCCGATATACTATGCGGTCCTGGGAAAAGGTCCACTGAAAGGGACTAAAGGGCTGAAGCCGGATTCCACTGACTCAGTTGGGTTCCGGCGACAGGTTCCGTGGCGAAACTACATCGATTCGACAACTGCCTCCCATTGGGCGTAGGCGTCAGCCAGTTCCTGGCGAACCTGTTCGTACTCCTCCTGGGTGCGGCGAGCCTGCTCTCCGTCCCGGTAAGTGCTTTCATCCGCCAAGGCTTCCGTCAGGGTTTGCAGCCGTTCCTCCAGACGGGTGATGCGGGATTCGGCCTCCTTCAAGGCCTGTTCCCGTTTCCAGGGATTGGTGATCTTCGCCCCTCCGGATCTGGCGGCCCCGCCGGAAGCGCCTGTGGAACCGCTGTTACTACGGGCGCCGCTGTTGACGGTCGTCTGCCCATCGCTCCGCCCCTGCGATGACGTCATCGTGGCGCGCTGGGCCGCTTCTTTTATCGCCGCTTCCCGTTCGGCCTTCTTGGCCCGGTAGTCGGAGTAATTGCCCAGATACTGGGTAAAACGCCCATCGGCCAGTTCCAGCACCCGGTCGGCCAGTCGATCCAGGAAAAAACGGTCGTGGGAGATGACGAGGAGGGTGCCCGGAAAATCAGCCAACGCCTCTTCGAGGGCTTCCTTGGCGCCGATGTCCAGGTTGTTCGTCGGTTCGTCGAGTAGGAGGAGGTTGGCGCCCGTCAAAAACAACTGGGCCAGGACGAGGCGGCTCTTTTCGCCGCCGCTCAGCACGCCGACCGTCTTAAACACATCGTCGCCCCGGAACAGGAAGCGCCCCAAGAGAGTGCGGGCCTGTTCCTCCGTCATGGGCCGCATGCCCCGGATCGCCTCCAGCAGCGTGTCGTTGCCGTTGAGGTGTTCCTGCTCCTGGGCGTAGTAGGCCGGCTTGACGCGGAGGCCAAAGATGACATCGCCGCCGGCCGGCGGCAGTTCGCCGAGGAGGATGCGAAAAAGCGAGGTCTTCCCTGCGCCGTTTTTGCCGAGGATGGCGATGCACTCGCCCCGCTTGACCGTCAAGTCAAGGCTTGAAAAAAGCGGCCTTCCTGGGTAGGCGGCAGCCAGATCGCGGAGGACCAGTACCTGCTCGGCGCTGGAGGTCTGGGGGACAAACTTAAGATCCTGGAGGCTCATGCTCTCCACCGGCTGGGCGATCCGCTCCCGCCGGGCGAGCAGCGTTTCCCGTCCCCTCGCCTGCTTGGCGTTGACGCCGGCCTTGTTGCGCCGGATGTATTCCTCGATGCGGGCGATCTCCGCCTGGTCCTTCGCATAGGCGCGTCTTTGCGCCAGCAACGCTTCTTCGCGGAGTTGCAAGAAGCGGGAGTAATTCCCGGGGTAGACATCGAGGCTGCCCCGTTCCAGGTGGAAGATGCGACCGCAAATTTTATCGAGAAAGTACCGGTCATGGGAGATGACCAGGACAGCGCCCCGGTAGTCGCGCAGGTAGTCTTCGAGCCACTCGGTGGCGGCGATGTCAAGGTGGTTGGTCGGCTCATCGAGCATGAGCAGGTCATAGGGGCGCAGGAGCAGGCGGGCCAGGGCGAGCCGCGTCTTCTGGCCGCCGCTGAGCACCTCTGCCGGCAGGGAAAAGTCATCCTCGCCGAAGCCTAGCCCGCGGAGGACGGAGCGGACCTTGGCCTCGGCGCCGTAGCCGCCCCCCTCTTCGTAGCGGTGGATAAGGTCGGCGTACTCTGCCATGACCTTTTCCAGCGCCTTCTCGTCTGCCAGGGTCTCAGGGCGCTCCATCTCCTGTTCGAGGCGGCTGATCTCGGCGCGCATGGCCAGGATGTCGGCCAGTTCCTCCAAGGCCGCCGAGAAGACCGTCTGCCCCGCCGGCGGGGTGCGCACCTGCTGCAGGTAGCCGACACGGACGCCCTGGGTCCAACTGAGGATGCCTTCCGAAGGCTCCTCCGAACCGGTGAGCGCGCGAAAGAGGCTCGTCTTCCCCGCTCCGTTGGGTCCGACGAGACCCACCTTGTCCCCCTCATGGATGATGAAGGTGACATTCTCGAAAATGCGACGGACCCCGTAATTGAGGGCCAGGTTTTTGCTCTGTATGATAATCCGGTTGCTCATTCTTTCCATTTTCCCTTTTATTTTTTGGCGCTTATTTTTGACAGCGCGGGCAGAAATGGGTGCTCCGCCCGGCGCGCTTTTCCCGAACGATCTCGCCGCCGCAGCGGCGGCAGGGGTTGCGTTCCCGACCGTACGCCCACAGCTTTTCCTGGAACTCGCCCTTGCGCCCTTCGCCGTCGACATAATCACGGAAGGATGTTCCCTTGGCGTCGATGCCCTCTTGGAGGACGGTCCGGATGCAGTCATAGAGCCGGCGGCTTTCCTCGTCGTCAAGGGCGTCGGCCGTCCGGTCGGGGTGGAGCCCGGCCCGGGCGAGGGCCTCATCGGCATAGATGTTCCCCAGCCCCGCCAGGAAGGACTGATCGAGCAGCAGCGGTTTCAGTTTGGTCTTCCGCTTGGCAAGGGCGTTGCGAAAATCAGGGAAGGAAAAGTCCTCGGCCAGCGGTTCAGGACCGAGACGCCCCTTCCCCGGCTGTTGCAAGGCCGCTGCTGTCGCCATCAGGGTCAGCGTGCCGAACTGGCGCACATCGGTGTAGCGAAGCAGACTGCCGTCATCGAGGAAGAAGACGGCGTGGGTGTGGGCCGGCTCCGGCGCTCCCCGTTCCTCGGGTCGGAGGTGGATGAGCCGGCCGGTCATGCGCAGGTGAATGACAAGGGTCTCATCGCCGTCGAGGTGAAGCAACAGATACTTCCCCCGCCGCCCCAGTTCGATGATCCGCCGCCCCCCGAGGGCGTCGGTGAAAAGCGTGCCCGGCAGGGCAATGGCGATCTTGGGCAGGCGCAGTTCGACCTTTTCGATGGTCAGCCCGGTGATGCGGCCGGCCAGGCTGCGGCGAACGGTTTCCACTTCCGGCAGTTCGGGCATGATCATCCTCCGTTTATTGATAGGGTTTCATCTCATACCAGTTCGGTCCCGTCTTCACGTCGACGGTGAGCGGCACGTCGAGGCGGATCGTCTGTTCCATCGTATCCCGAATCAGCGCGGCGGCCTCGGAGAGTTCCTCCATAGGCGCCTCAAAGATCAGTTCGTCATGGACCTGCAGCAGCATGCGGGTCTTGAATCCTCGGGCTGCAAGCAGTCCGGGGATTCGCACCATGGCCGCCTTGATGATGTCAGCGGCGGTCCCCTGGATGGGCGTGTTCATGGCCGCCCGCTCGCCGAAGTTCTGGCGGATCTTGTTTTTGACGAAGAGATCGGGCAACCGGCGCCGGCGTCCCAGCAGGGTCGTCACATAACCCTGGCGGCGCGCCTCGGCGATGATCTCGTCGATATAGCCCTTGACGCCGCTGTAACGGTCAAAGTAGCCGTCGATGTACTGGCGGGCTTCGGCGCGAAGCACGCCCAGATCGCGGCTGAGACCGAAGTCGCTGATGCCGTAGACGATGCCGAAGTTGACGGCCTTGGCGCGACGGCGCATCTCGCGGGTCACGTTCTCCATGGGCACGCCGAAGACCTCGCTGGCTGTGCGGGTATGGATGTCCTGGTTCTTGGCAAAGGCGTCCTTGAAGGAGGGATCGCCCGACAGGTGAGCCAGGATGCGCAGTTCGATCTGAGAGTAGTCGGCGGCCAGCAGGGTCCAGTCATCGCCGGGGGCCGTAAAGGCCTTGCGGATGCGGCGACCCTGTTCGAGCCGGACCGGTATGTTCTGCAGGTTCGGTTCTGTCGACGAGAGGCGTCCCGTCGCCGTCACCGCCTGGTTGAAGCTGGTGTGGATGCGTCGGTCTTCGCCGTCGATCAGGGGAAGCAGTCCCTCCACATAGGTCGACTTGAGCTTCATCAATTGGCGGTATTCGAGCACCTTGGGCACGATGGGGTGCCGGTCGGCCAGTTCCTCAAGAACCTCCACGTCGGTGGAATAGCCGGTCTTCGTTTTTTTGATCACCGGCAAGCCGAGCTTTTCAAAGAGGATTTTGCCAAACTGCTGTGTCGAGTTGATGTTGAAGGTCTCTCCGGCGAGATCGTAGATGTCCGCCTGCAACCGGTGGATGTCAGCGCCCAGTTCGCCGGCCATCTCCTGGAGAACGGAAGGATTGACCTTGACGCCGGCCCACTCCATGGCGCCCAGGAGCGGCGCCAGCGGAAGCTCCACATCCCGGTAGAGGGAACTCAACCCCTCTTCGCCGAGTCGAGCCTCCATGGCCGGGGTCATGTGAAAGAGTGCGGCGGCGGAGCGAGCCGCTTCCTCCGGCGGAAGAACGCTCCGGCCGGCATCGGCGTCGACTTTCCACCCGATCCAGTCGTGTGCCGTTCTGGCCAGGCTGTAGCTGTTGGCGAGCGGGTCGAGCAGGTAGGCGCCGATCAGCCCGTCGCCATCTATGCCTTCGATGACCGTTTCCTCCCGGCGGGCCAGCAGCCAGAGCGACTTGACGTCGAAAAAGAGCTTGCGATGGTCCTTCGATGTCCAAAAGGGCCGCGTAGCGGCAAAGATCGCGCCAGGCCGGTCGATGACCCAGACGCGCGGCAGGGCGGGAAGGGCGTCCTTGCCTGCGGCGAGGACGAGTTGCTTCAATTCGCCGGTCCGCGGCGAACCCTCCCAGGCGGCCAGCACCGCCGTCCGGCAACCGGGCTCGGCGCCAATTTGCATCAGTTCCGTCAGCATTGCACCGATGGTGGTCTCATCCTCCACGGCGGTGTATTCCACCGCGAGGGGCGCCTCTACGTCCACTTGGACCGACTGAGCGGGTCTGACCGCCTGTCCGTCGCCAGGTTTGTCACCCTCTGCGGCAGAGAACCGGCCGGCGTCACCACCGGCGGTTCCGGCAGCACTCACCGGATCGACGGCGCTGCCGGCTTTCCCATCCAATCGGGCAAAGAGGCTGCCGCCTTCGGCCCCGCCATCGGCTTCATCACCGGGGAGGTGGCGAAGGAGGCTGCGGAACTCCAAGTCCTTGTAAAGGCCGCGCAACGCCGCGAAGTCGGGCGACGCCGCCCGGCAAGCCTCCCAGTCCGGGTTGAGGGGGATATCGCACTTGATCGTCGCCAGTTCTTTAGAAAGGAAAGCCTGTTCGCGGTGGGTCGCCAGCTTTTCCTTCAGTTTCCCTTTAACCTCATCGAGCCGTTCGTAGAGGCTGTCCATGTCGCCGAACTGTTCCAGCAGTTTGAAGGCCGTCTTCTCCCCCACCCCCGGCACACCGGGGATGTTGTCGGAGGCGTCCCCCATGAGACCTTTCCAATCGATGACCTGCCGGGGGGTCAAACCGATCTTCTCTTTCAGCGCTTCCTCATCATAGCGTTCGAGCTCGCTGATCCCTTTGCGGGTGAAGAGCACCTCCACGCCGGGCGAAATCAACTGCCAGGCGTCCCGGTCGCCGGTGACGATCAGGCTGTAGATGCCCTGTTCCTTGGCTAGGCAGACGAGGGCGCCGATCAGATCGTCCGCTTCATAGCCCCCCTCTTCGAAAAGAGGAATGCCCCAGGCGGCGAGGACCTCCTTGAGCAGGCCGAACTGGGGGCGCAGTTCCTCCGGCGTCGCCCCCCGCTGGGCCTTGTAGGCTTCATATCTCTGCGTCCGGAAGGTGATGCGGCTCTTGTCCAAACAGACGGCAAGAAAATCCGGTTTATAGTCCCGGCGCAGCCGTTCCAGCATTGTCAAAAATCCGTAGACGGCGTTGGTGTGAACGCCTTGAGAAGTGGACATGGGAGGCAGCGCGTAAAAAGCCCGGTGAAGCAGACTGCTGCCGTCGATCACCATGAAAACAGCATTGCGCACAGGTTCGGTGCTCCTTTAATCACATTCTGAGTCCATGACCGTTCCGGAACCGTGACCGTCTAGGTTCACGACCGTTCCGGGTCCATTAGGTTAATGAAAACATCGTTACGAAAGGTTCCCAAATTTGTTCTCGCTTTTCGCCATCAAACCCTGCTTATTCCCTATCCCTTTCGGCGTCGATTAAAACATCCAGTTCCCGCCAGGGCAACGCCGCAGCGCGGATGGAAGGTTCACCCTCTTCATTTCCATGGTAATAGACGATGACCAGGTCATCATCGACAAGGCCGAGATCGGTGTATCCCCCGTCATAGGGGTTGCCTTCGTAATGGTCAATCGTCAGACTCGGCGCATCGATTCGCGCTGGCTCGTCCCGTCTGTCGCTATTGCCATCGGAGCCGGCAGCGCAACAAGCATCCCCAATGGGCGTCTCGCCCGATCGCAGGAAGCGAACCGCAACAGCGCTCTTCTCCTTCGCCAGCAGTTCCCGGTAGGTCAGCGCGATGCCGCCCGGCAGGGTGACGGCCATGGGCGCGTGGGCTCTTGAAATCATCCTTCGAGGCGTCGACCAGCGCTGGAGATCCTCCGATTCAGCCAGCCAGATGCCGAAGGGCGAAATGTCCTGACGGCTGAACATCTGGTAGCGGTTGCCGTCAAAGACGACAGTGCTTTCGTTCAAGACGGCGCCGTCGATGCCGCTAGGCAAATAAGATAGAAGGTCCCAATGTTCAAAATCGTCAGTCACGATGACGAGGGGTCGGGTAAACCCCTCCCCCTTCAGAATCCCGTAGGCGGGAAAGATAAAGCCCGCCGGGCTTTTGACGGCCTTTCCGTAAAAAACGATCCACTCGACGCCTTTTAATTCGACAGCACGGCGTTCGGTGAAACGAGGCTCGTCAGCGACAGAGACGAAGGCCGGACAAATCCTCCCCCGCATGTATGTACGGGTGCAGAGGGTAAAAAGGTCCTCGTCGAGCCGGGAGACGATAGCGTCAATCTCGTTCTCACTGCGGAAGACAACGTCGTCTTCCCCGGCGTCGAGAAAGCCCTCCTCGGATTCATGACGCATCCGTTCCAAGAATTCGCCCTTGTCCAGTTGCAGACAGCGCACCGCTCCATCCACGCCATGGCACTGGCGGGCGCTGGTCACTCCCTGGCGGTAGAAGACATAGATCTTGTCCCGGTATTCCGTAAAAGTCGGAAAAGCGGAATAGAGGTTCCGCTGCCTCGGCACCAGCGTTCTCCGCGCGATCATCTCGATCCCTCCACTGCCACAGCCCTGTTCGGCTACGCTCATCTATTGGTGATTATACCCCTTCGGTTCCGTCGAAACGCAAAAAAAGCGCCTGGTCCCGCGATTTTTTCGCGGACCAGGCTTCGCGTTGCTTAACACTGGCATTGCTTTAGAAGACGCGCTTGACAGGAGACCTCATTCGCTTCATTCAGCAACAACTATACCAGGACCCGCTTGCCCACAGGCGGCAGATATCCGCTGGGCGGATCGACGATTTCGACGCTGCAGGCGCAAACCTTCAGTTCCGGGATTTTGGCCACAGGGTCGACGGCGCTGTTCGTCAGGGCGTTGACGGCTGCCTCTGAAAAGTGGAAGGAGGTGAAGACCGTTCCCGCGATGATGCCTTCTGTCAGCCGCACAGGGAGGGAGATGGCGCCCCGGCGAGTGGAGAGGCGGACCCAGTCTCCGTCCGTCAGTCCAAGATGGGCTGCGTTATCGGGATGCATCTCCAGGTGTTCCTCGGGATAAATCGCCTCCAACTCAGTCCGGCGGCTCATCGTCCCCGTGTGGTAATGGAAGAGGCGGCGGCCGGTCGATAGCACGAGGGGGTACTCTTCATCGGGCGCTTCGGCCGGAGGCAGGTAGTGGACGGCGTGGAATCGGCCCTTCCCCCGGGTGAAGCGCTCCACATGCAGGCGAGGCGTTCCGGGGTGATCGGTCGCCGGGCAGGGCCAGCAGAGCCCGCCTTCCCTGTCGAGACGGTCGTGGCTGATCCCGGCGTAGGAGGGCGTAAGGCGGGCGATCTCCGCCATCACCGCCGCCGGGTCAGCCAAGTCAAAGGGTCTACCAAGCGCAGCCGCGAGATCGACCACGATCCGCCAGTCAGGCCGCGACTGGCCGACGGGGTCGATGGCCTGCCGCACCCGCTGCACCCGCCGTTCCGTGTTGGTGAAGGTTCCTTCCTTTTCGGCGAAGGAACAGGCCGGCAGCACCACATCAGCCAGTTGAGCCGTCTCGCTCAAAAAGATGTCGACGGCAACGAGGAAATCGAGCCGTTGCAGCGCTTCCACAACGTGGGCGCTGTCCGGGTCGGAAAGGACCGGGTTCTCCCCGACGATCAGCATCGCCTTGAGTTCCCCTACAAGGGCGGCTTCGAGCATCTCGCCGACGGTGAGGCCCGCCTTGGCCGGCAATTCGGCCGTGTCGAGGCCCCAATCGGCGGCGAACTTGGCCCGGACAGCCGCGTCTCCCACAGGCTGGTAGCCAGGGAAGACGTTGGGCAGCGCGCCCATGTCACAGGCGCCCTGCACGTTGTTTTGACCGCGCAAGGGATTGACGCCGCTCCCCTCTTTGCCGATATGACCTGTCAAAAGGGCCAGGTTGGCGATAGCCATCACATTATGGGTGCCTGTGCGCTTTTGGGTGATCCCCATGGTGTAGAAGATGGAGGCCCGCTCGGCCCTCGCATACCGCCGGGCCGTCTCCCGGATGACCTCCGGCGCGATCCCTGTAAGCGACGCCGCCCATTCGGGCGAACAGGCGACGACAGCCGCTTGCAATTCTTCGAATCCTTCCGTCCGTTCCTCGATAAACCGCCTGTCCTGAAGCCCTTCGGCGATGATCACATGGGCCAGGGCGTTGAGCAGCGCCAGGTCGCCGCCGGGACGGATGGCCAGGTGCTCCGTCGCAGCCGCCGCCAACTCCGTCTTGCGCGGATCGATGACGACGCAGGGCGTCCCCCTGCCGATGGCCTGCAGCAGTTTCTGGGCGAGCACAGGATGGGACTCGGTCGTGTTGGACCCGATGACGAGGAGAAAGTCGCTCTTGGCGATATCGGCGATGGGATTGGTCATCGCCCCGGAGCCGAAGGCGGCGGCCAGGCCGGCCACTGTCGAGGCGTGGCAGAGGCGGGCGCAGTGGTCGATGTTGTTGGTGCCCAGCACGCCCCGAGCAAAACGGTTGATCAGGTAGTTCTCCTCGTTCGTCGCCTTGGCGGAAGCCAGCACGCCGAAGGCGTCGCCGCCACAATCGCTCTGAATCGCTTGAAACCGCTCCGCCACGACGTTGAGCGCTTCCTCCCAGGAGGTTTCGACAAAGCGCCCCTCCTTTTTCACCAGGGGACGCCGGAGCCGCTCGGGATGATGGATGAAGGAGAGGCCGAAGCGGCCTTTGACACAGAGGTGGCGGCCGTTGACCGGCGCATCGACGGCCGAGGCGACGCCGATGACCTCCTCCGGCTCGCCGGCGATAGGCCGCCGGATGACCTCCAGGTCGAAGTTGCAGCCGGTGCCGCAGTAGGGGCAGGTGGTCCGCACCTTGCGGCGAACATCCCAGGGCCGGCCCTTCCCGGCCTTTGTTTTTTCGGTGAGCGCGCCTGTGGGGCAGAGGGCGACGCAGGATCCGCAAAAAACACAGTCCGAATCGCCGAGCGGCTTTTCAAAAGCAGGCGCCACCGTCGTCGCGAAACCACGGTGCGCGTAATCCAGGACATGGCGGCCCTGGATTTCGGCGCAGACGCGCACACACTTGCCGCAGAGGACACACTTGTTCATATCCCGCCGGATGAAGGGGTTGGAATCATCGACGGGATCGCGGCGGCGCTCCCCGTCGAGGGCGGAACCGGCGACGGGGAAGTCGGCGCCATACTCGTAGGCGTAGGCTTGAAGCCGGCAACTTCCCGCGCGCTCGCAGCGCAGGCAGTCTTTCGGGTGATTGGCCAACAGCAGTTCCAGCACCGTCCGGCGCGCCTGCACAACCGTTTCCGTGCGGGTGCGGACGACCATCCCCGGTGAGACGGCGGTGACGCAGGATGGGGGGAGGTTCCGCATCTTCATCATCCCGCCTGCTGTCGGGACTTCGATTTCTACGACACAGAGGCGGCACGAGCCGGGGTTGGTCAACTCCGGATCATGGCAGAGGGTCGGGATGTCGATGCCGAGTTGCCGGGCCGCCGCCAACACGGTCGTGCCTGCCGGAACAGAGATGGACTGTCCATCTATCGTCAACGCGACGTTTTCAAGGTTCGCTTGATCCTTCGTCTGCGCCTCGGGCTGAACTTTGGTCTTGTCATTTGTCAGAGCTTGGGCGCTGCCTTGTTTCATCGTCGTCTCTCCTCCTAGCGGCGTATGACAGCGCCGAACTTGCAACGTTCCAGGCAGACGCCGCACTTGACGCAGCGGGTCTCGTCGATCACATAGGCCTCCCGCGGCTTGCCGGTGATGCAACCGACAGGGCAGTGACGGGCGCAGAGGGTGCAACCGCGGCATTTATCCGCGTCGATGCGGTAGGTCAAGAGGGCCGCGCAGAGGCCGGCGGGACAACGCTGGTCGTTGATGTGGGCCTCATACTCGTCCCGGAAATAGCGCAGTGTCGTCAAGACAGGGTTGGGCGCAGACTGACCGAGGCCGCAGAGCGAGGTGGCCTTGATCACGGCGGCCAGCTTTTCCAGCGCCCCCAGGTCTTCCTCACGCCCTTTGCCTTCGGTGATCCGCGTCAGGATCTCCAGCATCCGTTTCGTCCCTTCCCGGCAGGGGGCGCACTTGCCGCAGGACTCCTGCTGGGTGAAGTTCAAAAAATACCGGGCGATGTCGACCATGCAGGTGGACTCGTCCATGACGACGAGACCGCCGGAGCCGACCATGGCGCCGGCTTCCAGCAGGGTTTCATAATCGACAGGCGTGTCGAGGAGCGACTCAGGCAGACAGCCGCCGGAGGGGCCGCCGATTTGGACGGCCTTGAAGGCCTTCCCGCCCTGGATGCCGCCGCCGATGGCGAAGATGATCTCCCGCAGGCTGAGGCCCATGGGGACCTCGACGAGTCCCGTGTTGTTCACCTTGCCGGTGAGGGCAAAAACCTTCGAGCCTTTCGACCGACCGACGCCCATGGCGGCGTACCAATCTGCGCCGCGGCGCAGGATGTGGGGGATATTGGCAAATGTTTCCACGTTGTTGATGTTGGTCGGCTTGCCCCAGAGCCCCTTGACGGCGGGATAGGGCGGCCTGACGCGAGGCATCCCCCGGTTGCCTTCAATAGAGGTGAGCAACGCCGTCTCCTCGCCGCAGACGAAAGCGCCGGCGCCGGCTTTGACGTGAACGCGAAAGGAAAAGCCGCTGTGCAGGATGTTCTCTCCGAGGAGGCCGCAGGCTTCCGCCTGGGCGATGGCCCTTTGCAGGCGGCGGATGGCGAGGGGGTACTCGGCCCGAACGTAGATGTACCCCTCCCGGGCGCCGATAGCGTAACCAGCGACGAGCATCCCCTCCAACACGGCGTGGGGGTCGCCCTCCAGAACCGAGCGGTCCATGAAGGCCCCCGGGTCGCCCTCATCGGCGTTGCAGACGATGTACTTCTCTTCTCCCGGCGCGCCGGCGGTGAACTCCCACTTCTGGCCGGTCAGAAAACCGGCGCCGCCGCGTCCGCGCAGGCCGGAACGCTTCACCTCTGCGATCACAGCGGCCCGTTCCATGGCAAGGGCCTTGAGAAACCCCCGATAGCCCTGGCGAGCCAGGTACTCGCCCAGGTCCTCCGGGTTGATGTGGCCGCAGTTGGCCAGCACGATCCGGTGCTGGCGCGCATAAAAAGGAATCTCCGGGTAACAGGTTACGGCCTCCCCCCCAGGAAGCCGGTAGAGCAGCCGGTCCACCCTTTGGCCCCCGGCCAAGTGGGTATCGACGATATCAAGCGCGTCGGCTGCGCTGACGCGGCGGTAAAAGGTTTTGCCCGGTTCAACGACGATGATCGGCCCCTGCTCGCAAAAACCGTGACATCCGGTGAGGGCGATCTCCACCTGACTGGACATCCCGCGTTGCTCTACCGCCTCCCGGAGCGCCGCCACGACGGGAGCGCCGCCGGAGGCGATGCAACCGGTGCCGGCGCAGACGAGCAGCCGCCAGCAGGGGGACTCGTTGATTTGATTTTGCGTTGGCCTTTGCGCCTGGGCTGCCCCTTCGACAGCCTCGATGCGCCCTTGCCGGGCCTTCCGGCATTGTTCATCGTCATGGCAGAGAGGACCCTCGGTCCGACAGCGCAGGTATTCCCTACAGGGTGTCTCCGGTCGATGGGCGCACCGCTGGCAACAGGGATCCATCAAACTTTTCATGTCAGGGGGCCTCCTCATTCGTACCGGGCCAGGATGCCCGGCAGGCTCTCCGGCGTCAATCGTCCATGGGTGTCGTCATCGATCATGATCACCGGGGCCAGCCCGCAGGCGCCGATACAGGCCACCGATTCGAGGGTATACCGCAGGTCCGCCGTCGTCCCGCCGTCCTCGACACCCAACTGCCGGCGGAGCGCCTCAAAAATCCGGGCGCCGCCGCGGACATGGCAGGCCGTGCCCAGGCAGACGCGGATCACATGGCGTCCGCGCGGCGTAAAATGAAACTGGGCGTAAAACGTGGCCACGCCATAGACCTGGGCCGCAGGCAACCGCAGCGTCCGGGCGATCCGTTCCATCGCCGCTCCCGGCAGATAACCGTAGATCTCCTGCGCCCCTTGCAACAAAGGGATCAAAGCGCCTCGCTCTTCCCGATATTTTTCCAGCAATGCGGCAAGGCGCCGGTCTTTTTCGGTTTCCCTTTTTGTTTGATCTGTTTGGCCTGTGTGATCTGTTTCTTCTGTTCGATCTGCTCGACAGCACCGGCATTCAGCCATGGGCGCGTTCCTCCCTGCAATCGATGACCCCGCTCTCGGTGATGATCCAATCCATGGGGATGTCGTGGTCATCGGGGCATATCTGATGTGCGATCTGTAAGTCAAAGGCGAGGGCGATTTTCTGCGCCTCCGGGCGCAAAGAAGGAAGGAAACGGTCATAATACCCGGCGCCGTAACCGAGCCGGTTGCCCTGCCGGTCAAAGGCGACGCCGGGCACGATCACCAGATCCAGCGAAGCGGGTTCGACAGGAACCACCGTCGCCGGCTCCAAGATCCCCCAGGTTCCCGGTTGCAGATCCTCCGGGTATCGCTCGATGCGCCCGGCGGTCAGACGGCGCGCGCCTCCTTCACAGACCGGCACCGTCACCTGCTTCCCCCTGTTCAGGCTATGAGCAAGGATTTCCCCCGTTTCCACCTCTCGGCGGAAATCGACGTAAATCATCACCGTCGAAGCTGACACATAGGCCGGCATCGCGAACAGGCGTTGAGCGATCAAACGGCTTTTCGAGGCAATCTCCTCCGGTGTCAACCTGTTGCGTCCATGCAATGCCCTCTGGCGCAGGTTCTCTTTCAAACTGCCACCCTCAATTCGACAAAATCATGTCATGTTCATTAAGATTCGTCGTAAAGCGCTCAATCCCTCGTCCGGCTAAGTGACGTTTTATGGTTCTTAACCATGGATGCAGGCGCTCGTGCAGCACTGCTAATCAAGGCAGCCGCCCATCCATTAGCCAACGACAAAGAGAGGGCAAAAGGCAAAAAAAAAGAAGGCCCCATGGCCTTCGGAACGCTCGGAACAAACGAAAGGAAGCAGGAAACCGAACAGGGTTGCGAGAAATATTAGCGAACGGCGATCCCGCGCGTGTTGGACGCCTGGGGTCGCAGACCGTTGTCGTTGAGGTTTTGCGTGAACCGCATCAGGTCAAAGTAGACCGTCAGGTCGACGTTTTGCACCTGCGCTTTAGAAGGCCCTTTCAAGATGATGGGCGAGAAGTTGAGAATCGCTTCGATTCCGAGATCGGTCAGTTGCTGGGCAACCGCCTGGACAGCGTCAGCGGGCACAGCCAGAATCGCCATGCGAACGCCGTGCTCTTTGACGAGCTTTTCCGCTTCTTCCCAGGAGACGACGGTTTTGTCTATGATGGTAGAACCGACTTTTTCAGGATCCGTGTCCACCAGCGCAACCACGTCGAATCCACGTTGACGGAATCCCGGGTAGGCGGCCAGGGAGGAACCCAAGTGACCGGCGCCGACGATGATCACGGGCCAGTTGCGATCTTGGCCCAGGAGCTTGCGGATATTGTCCCGCAGTTCCCGCACATTGTAGCCTACGCCGCGAACACCAAACTCCCCGAACATGGACAGGTCCTTGCGGACGACGCCCGAATTGATCCCCACGGCATCACCCAACTCCACCGAGGAAATGATCGGGACACCGCGTTCTTCCAACTGTTCAAGGATCCGCGAGTAGAGCGACAAACGCATGATTGTCGGCTCAGGCACCTTGAAAAACTTCACGTCCTCATCCCCTTCATTGATGTCAAATTATGTGCGTTGGGTTTACCTTGGATATCGTTTGTCCGATATCCTATGAATGTTTGTCTATCTGTAATTTAACTATACATGCGATAGTTTCCACATGCAATACCTTTTTTGCAACTTTTGCGTAAAGTTTGCAACATTTTTTTTAATCCCCTTTTTGACATCTCCTATCGGATGATCATAATATAGAGATGGGGGTCTATTCCCCTGTGATCTGCTCGAAAGGAGACCATGGGTTATGTCCCGGCTTGTTGATTCTTGTCAAGCGGAGGTGAACTCCCTCCCTTACACGGTCGGACGCATCAACCGCTTCGTCCAACCGGCGCTGCTCCTGCTGCTCTCGGAGAAGCCGTCCTATGGCTATGAACTCATGGAGCGGATCGGCGAACTGGTGCTATTGGATGGACCCACCGACCCTGCCCTGATCTACCGCACCCTGCGCCGGATGGAAGAAGAGCAGTTGGTGTGTTCCAAATGGCAGACCGGGGAAAGCGGTCCGGCCAAACGTTGTTACGAGTTGACCGACAGAGGTGTCGTGACATTGCATAGATGGGCCCGGGAAATCGCGCGACACCGCAGCGCCCTCGATGACTTCCTCTTCCGCTACCGCAGCCACTTTGATCAATCCTCGCAAAGAGAAAACATGCAGGACATCGGTTGAACGATGTCGCAACTCCGCTCTACGAGCGGAATTTTTGTTTTAAACACTTTTCCCTTGCCATACTGGGTTTGGGTATAACCCGGGGGCTGCTCAACACTTCTCCCTGTTATTTGTAAAATCATGCCGCCTGGCTTTTGAATCCATTGACACGATATACCCCTATGGGGTAGATTAAAAGCAGCGAGGGCCCTCTCGGGGCGCCCTGATTGTTCACATCAAGGAGGGAGCCCGTATGACCGATGTAAGCCGGAGAACCTTTTTCCGGCGCGCTATCGCCTCCGGCGTCGCCGGCGCCGGCGTGCTGACCTTTGGCCCGAACGGACCGGCCTTCGCCGGCGCCGACGCTGTGGGAACGATGATCGACCTGACTCGCTGCGACGGCTGCGCCGGCGAAAAGACGCCTCGTTGCGTCGCCGCCTGCCGCCAAAAAAACCAATCCCGTTTCCCGGAGCCGCAGAAACCGATCGAGAATTACTGGCCCCAGGACAAGCATGAAGACTGGTCAGATAAGCGGCAAGTGACCAACCGGCTCACACCTTATAACTGGACCTACGTGCAAAAAGTGACGGTGCAGCATGAGGGGAAGCAGCAGGACATCTATGTGCCGCGCCGCTGCATGCACTGTGACAATCCCCCTTGCGCCGACATCTGCCCCTTCAGCGCCCAGACGAAAAAGCCTGAAGGGCCTGTCATCATCGACAAGGATCTCTGCTTCGGCGGCGCCAAGTGCCGCGACGTCTGTCCCTGGGGCATTCCGGCCCGCCAGGCCGGTGTGGGCCTCTACACGAAATTGCTGCCCAAATACGCCGGCGGCGGCGTCATGTTCAAGTGCGACCTCTGTCTCGACCGCATCCGCCAGGGCGAATCGCCGGCCTGTGTCGATGCCTGCCCGAACAAGGCCATCTCCTTCGGGAAAAAAAGCGAGATGCGGGCAAAGGCTCAGGAGCGGGCTCAGCAGATCGGCGGCTACATCTACGGCGAGAAGGAAAACGGCGGCACCTCCACCTTCTACGTCTCCGCTGTGCCCTTTGAAGCCATCGACCAGGCGATGAAGGAGCAGGCTGTCGACGGGAAACCGGGCCGCCCCGCCATGCCGGTCAACGCCAAGAACATCATGGACAGCGCCAACGGCAAGGTCACCGGCATGATGGTCGCCCCGGTGGCCGGCGTCATCGCCGCCGGTGTCGTCGCCTACCGGACCATGAAGGGAGATGAGTGACGATGGCGGGAAAAACGCAGAAGAACTTCCCTGCCTCCGGCAAGGTGCGCCGTCACGGCCTGATCCCCCGTTTCGTCCACTGGCTGGCTGCCTTCTCCATCTTCTCCCTCTTCTTTTCCGGCTTCGGGCAGATGCCCCTCTACAAACGCTATATGCTCACTGAGGTTCCCGGCATGGCCTGGTCAGGCAACTTTGAAATCACCCTGAACATGCACTATGCCGGCGCCGTCCTGCTCATGTTCATCGTCGCCTTTCACCTCACCTACCACATTGTCCGGCGGGAATTCGACATCTGGCCGAAACAGGGCGATGTGGGTGAGTCCTGGCTGATCATCAAGGCCATGTTCACGGGCGGGCAGGAACCGCCCTCGGAGAAGTACCTAGCCGAACAGCGCGTGGCCTACGCCTTTATCGGGGTGAACGTGATCGCCCTGATCGCCACAGGAATGTTCAAGGTGGCCAAAAACATCCCAGGCGTGGAGATGTCCGAATCACTCATCTACGTATCGACGCTGTTGCACACCTTGACCTCGATGCTGCTGCTGATCGGCATTATCGCCCACCTGCTCGCCTTCGCTGTCCCGGCGAACCGGAATCTCCTGCCCGGCATGTTCAGCGGGCTCATTGACGCCGAATACGCCCGTCACCGGCACAGCAAGTGGTGGTCACGGATAAACGGCTAGAACGCTAGTAAGAAACAAGGAATAAGTAACAAGGGATAAGTAGATAAGGATAAGAAAACGAGGAAAAACCAATCGAAAAATAGGGAAAGCCCCGGAGACCGACGCTGGTTTCCGGGGCTTCTCTATTCAGTCCTTTTGTATCATCCGTTTCATTTTCATACTTGCCTTACCGTCCGTTGCCGTTCAAGATCAACGTCTCGCCTGGCGCCAGGACATGGCATTCTGAATCGGTCAGTTCCGTCACCACCCGTTTGAACGCCACGGCATCTTGCTCGATGACCGGGAAGGTATTGTAGTGCATCGGCACAACCATGCGCGGATGCAGCATCTTGGTGGCGTAGAGGGCGTCGTCCGGGCCCATGCCAAAGTTGTCGCCAATGGGCAGCAGGGCAAGGTCGAGGCGTCCCCCTTTCAGGAAACACATGTCGATGAGTTCCATATCACGAGTCAAACCGGTGTCACCGGCATGATAGACAGATTTGCCGCCCATATTCACCAGAAAGCCACAGGGATTGCCCACGTCAAGATGATTATCCCCTTCGACGATACCCGAGCCGTGAACGGCTGCCGTCAAGCGCACCCGGCCGAAGGGGAAATCCCGTTTGCCGCCTATAGCCATCCCATGGGCTTTTACCCCTTTTCGCTGACAGTAGCCGGCTAGCTCAAAGGAACTGATGATAGTGGCCCCGGTGCGTTTGGCGATGTCGATCGTGTCGCCGAAGTGGTCGCCGTGACCGTGGGTGACCAGGATGTAATCGGCATGAACGGTTTCCGCCTTCACCGGACAACTGGGGTTGCCTGTGAAAAAGGGGTCAATCAACACCTTCGTCTGCCCGTCATCAAGCAGAAAATTGGCATGACCAAAAAAAGTCAATTGTAACATGGTTCTATCTCCCTTCATCCAATCACTTACATCTAATGTTAACTTGTTCCATTCGCCAATCCCGGGAAAAATCCTCCCTCGGACAAGTTATCGTTCCGTTAAGGAACAAACATTTTTATCACTGGGCTGTATGTTTGAATCAAACGGCATTGCACCTATGGCTGAACCTTTGAGAAGCAACCGCAGCGAACATACTTTTGTTCGGGCAATTGCTTCTACCATTATGAACCGTCGAAGGTGGATTATACTCGGAAGAAAGCAAAAGGTTGCCTTGTCAAGGAGAGAACACTGTTATGAACAAATCCTTTTGCTTTACCGGAGTATGCTTTTGACTTTTCCACAATGTTTTCCCCAGAATCCAGGCTTATAGAATAGGGTTTTTGGGGATTTATCCACTGTATCCACAGACATCCGTTCTTCCATCCCGGTCCGAGCTTTCCACATGAAAAATCCCTGTTAAATAAGTAATCAACAGACTTATCCCCATTATCCACAGTTTTTTCATCCACAGTGGGGATAAGTCGAAGATGTGTTTGCCCCTTGACAAAAAAAGTTCCGGGACTGCATTCCCGGAATTTTCGTTCACTTATGACACGCTTTGCGAACCATACTCGACAGAATATTACCTTTGGCCATAACGTCCCAGCAGCCAGGCACGTTCCCGCTCGACCACCTCAGGCGCAAGCGCGACGGGTCCGCCGGCGAGGAAGGAGAGGAGGTAGACCATGGCGCACTCCTCCAAAAACTCTGCCAGAGAGAACGCCTGGGCAAGATCCTTTCCTACGGCGACCCCCCCATGGTTGGCTAACAAGGCGACAGGCGCATCGCCGAGGGCGCGGACGGTGTATTCGGCCAACTCGGGCGTTCCGATGGGGGAATGCTCCGCCGTCCTGACACCGCCGCCGAAGTTGACGACCATGTTGTCCAGAAAGGGGGGGATATCCTTTCGTGTGGACGCGACTGCGGTGGCATGTCTGGAGTGGGTATGGATGATCGCCTTGACATCGGGGCGGGCTTGATAGATCGCGCGGTGCAGGCCCTGTTCAATCGATGGGCGTCGCGCGCCTTCCAGGACTTCCCCGCTGTCGATGTCCACAACGACCAGGTCCTCCGGTGTCAACTGATCGTAGGCCATTTGGCTGGGGGTCACTAGCATCCGGTTTCCTTCGGGCAATCGGCAACTGATGTTCCCGCCCGATCCGGAAACGAGCCCGCGCTCGATCATCAACCGGCCATAGTGCAGTATCTGGCTACGAAGGTTCTCCATCTTGATCGTATCCTTTCCGGTCAAGGTAAAGCCCGTTTACAGCAGCATGCTTTCACCGCGAGCTTCCACAGGGCAATTTTTCAATCTGAGTCTTTGGGGGTACCTGTAATGACGCCTCCGTCACGTGCCCAAAGGCCAATCCGCCACGGCATTTAAATCAGCCGCCGCCGTCTCCCCAGCCATCAGCCGGTGATAGCCGGCACAAGCGATCATGGCGGCGTTGTCGGTGCAGAGGATGACCGGCGGCACCACTAGCCGTCGTCCCTCCGCCGCCAGGGCCTCCACAAGGCGCAAGCGCAAATATCCGTTCGCCGCCACGCCGCCGGCGAGCAGGACCGTCGATGCGCCCGTTTCCCGGGCGGCCCGTCGCGTTTTTTCAACCAGCACGTCGACGACAGCCTCCTGGAAGGAGGCCGCCAGGTCCGCCCCGTTGATCGTCTCGCCTTTTTGCTTGGCGCGGTTGAGCAGGTTGAGGACAGCCGACTTGAGGCCGCTGAAACTGAAGTCATAGCTGTCTTCCTGCAGCAAGGCGCGGGGAAGCGGATAGGCGCAGGCTTCGCCCTCGCGGGCCAGCTTTTCCACAAGCGGGCCGCCGGGGTAACCGAGCCCCAAGGCCCGGGCCACCTTGTCATAAGCTTCGCCGGCCGCGTCATCACGGGTGGCGCCCAGGATGCGGAGCTCGCCGTGGCCGGTCAGTTGGACGAGATGGGTGTGCCCCCCCGAAACGACGAGGCAGAGCAGCGGAAACTGCAAGTCCGGCTCTGAAAGAAAGTTGGCGTAGATATGCCCCTCGATGTGATGGACCCCCACCAGGGGCAGGTTCCGGGCCAGCGCGGCGCCTTTTGCGTAGGCGACGCCGACGAGCAGCGCCCCGACCAGACCCGGACCGGCAGTAACGGCGACAGCCGTCAAGTCGTTCCAAGTGATCCCGGCTTCCCGCAAGGCTTCATCGACAACGACGGTGATGTTCTCCATGTGCTTCCGTGAGGCGATCTCAGGGACGACGCCGCCAAAACGCTGGTGCGTCGGCACCTGAGAGGAGATGACATTGGACAGGATGACGCGGCCGTCCTGAAGCACCGCCGCCGATGTCTCGTCACAACTCGTCTCCAGCCCCAAGATGAAACGACCGGCCGCATGGGCCGGTCCGCGCAGTGAAAATATCGACAACTCGACTACTCCTCTACAAGACCCGCACGTTTTCCACATCAAACTCGCCGTTTGACCAGCGGCCCGCCTTTTTGACCTGGGCAGGCTGATCGGCGTCGATCAACTGGAGGACGCGCGGGTAATGAATCGTAAAACCCTCTGCCTGTCCTGTCAGGTAATACTCCGGCTGATCCGGCAAACCGGGCCGGAGCACAGGGTAGTAGATGTCCATACAGGAACATCCCCCTGATGCGCAGATCCGCGTCAGTTCCACCGTAAAAACCTCGCCCCGCTCGGCCAGTGTTTCGCGGATATCCTCGTCAATGACCCACTGCATCCTTTATTCCCCTCCTATGTTCCCCCATAGCCTTTATCATCATTATACCCCTTACCCCTATTGGCGCAACAGTCAGGCCGGTTTTTCCCCCGTGACGATGTAAAAGCCGGCGCTGACCGCCCCGATGGAGATGTGCGAAAAGCCGGCAGCCTCCAACAGTCTCGCCGCCGTCTCAGCGGGAACGCGGTGATCCCCCGGAGGCCCCATCTCGGTAAACCCGGGCGTCCAGTCGACGATCCCGATCCGGCCATGGGGCCGCAGGACGCGGTAGGTTTCGGCCAGGAGTTCTTCCCGTTGCCTGATCTCGTGAAACACAGCGACCATGGTCAACCGGTCCACGAAAGCGCCGGGGAGCGGGATATGCCCTTCCGGGTTGAGGATCCAAGCGACGTTGCGGAGACCGGCGGCCTCGCTGCGACGGCGCGCCTCCACCAGCATCCGCTCCTGCAGGTCCATGGCGAAGACATGACCTTCCGCCCCAACGACTGCGGCAGCGGGAAGGGCCAGATAGCCTGTTCCGCAGCCGAAATCGGCGAGGCGTGACCCCGCCGTAACGCCCAGACTTTCCAGGATCGACTCCGGCGGCAGCAGTTCTCGCCGGCGCGGGTTGTCCAGTTTGGCAAAGCTTCCGCTGTCAAAGACGTGGCTCATCGATTCACCTTCTTTGTAGACGTTACGTCAGCAACCCTTCCCGAAACGCCAGCAGGTAGCGCCGGAAACCGGGATCCTTTTCTAGGAGCGTCTCGGTGCTGCGCAGCGAGGCCATCAGCCCCTTGTTTTCCGGATCCAGGATCGCTCCGTCCAGGCCGGCGTAGATGGCCAGTGTCAGGAAGGTGCGGTTGAGGAGCGACCGCGCCGGCATGCCGTAGGAGATGTTGGAGATGCCGCAGAGGATGTGCACCTTCGGAAACTCCTCGCGGATGCAACGGATGATCTCGAGGCCAAAGTTGCCCCAGTGTTCATCCTCCCCGATGGGACGGATGAAGGGGTCGAGATAGATGTCCTCAAAATCGACGCCGTCGCTGACAAGTCGCTCCACAAGGGAACGGGTGACTTGCAGTTCTTCCTCCACCGTGTTCGGCACACCCCCGTCATTGAAACAGAGAGCCACCACCTTGCAGCCATAGGCCTTAACGAGCGGGATCAGCATCTGGTAGCGGCTCTCTTCCGCCGATATGGCGTTAATGATGGCCCTCCCCTTGTGAACCCGCAAGGCGGCTTCCAGGGCGAGCGGGTTGGGGCTGTCCAGGCAGACGGGCTCGTTGACAACCGTTTGCACCGTCTCGACGAGCCACCGCAAGGCGTCGGGCTCACGATGACGCAAAGTGGTGCAGTTTAGATCGAGCACATCGGCGCCGCAGAGCTTCTGCCGCAGCGCCAGGTCCTGAATGAAAGTCACGTTCCTCGATATGACAGCGCCTTCGATACCGGGGCGCGCTGTGTTGATCTTTTCCCCCACGATCAGCATCTTATCATCCCTTCTCCACTTCTTGCGGCTGCGCCGCCGCGAATCAGGGGGTTCTCTGCGGACGCGAAACCAAAAAACCCTGCCCGCGGCAGGGTGTGTCCGTTATCTGTTACTGGCCGGATTCAAGCAGGTCGGCGCATAACTGGAGGATGTCGCTCACGGAGAGGATGCCGACCACCTTCTCCCCGGCGACGACAGGCAGGCAACTGACCTTGTAGCGTCGCATCATGCGGACGCTGTCAGCCAGGGGCATCGTGGCCTCCACATAGACAGGGTTTTTGGTCATCACCCATTCCACCGGCGTCAAGGGGATCACGCCGGGGGAGCGCATGGCTTTGTCGATGTCATGAAAAGCGACGATGCCGACGAGGCGTTCCTTGTCATCGATGACCGGCAGGCGCCGGATGTTTTTCTCCGTCATCATCCGCAGGGCGTCCCGGATCGGTGTGAATATGCCGGTAGTGATTACTGGGGCGACCATCTTGTCCCGAACGATCATGGCGGCCAACCTGCCTTTCCGAATGTTTTGAAAGACTGGGTGGTAATCCATTTCGGCAAAGGCGGAGGAAATCCTCCTTACCCCTCCCCGTTCCGGGAGCGGTTTTTTGGGATGTCCAGTTCGCGCCACATGATGATGGCGTCTTCCCCCGTGTCGGTGTAATAGCCTCGCCGGCAGCCCACTTCCTGGAAGCCCCGCTTGCGGTAGAGCGCCAGCGCGTTCGTGTTGGAAGGCCGGACCTCCAGGGTGATCCGCTCCCCGCCGAGTTGGGCCGTTTCAAAAAAGATGTACTCCAGCAGCGCCTCGCCAAGTCCTTCTCCACGCCGCTCCGGGTGAACGGCGATGGTGGTGATGTGCACCTCGTCAAGGATGATCCAGACGCCGGCATAGCCGATCACCCGCTCCCCCTTCTCCGGCTCAGCGGAGAAAAGGGCGACGCGCGCCTCCTTTTCCGCCGGTTCGACACAGACCCAGTAATGGGAGAGGCGACTCTCCGTCAGTTCAGTTACAAAGGCGCTGCGGCTCCAAGGCGTCGGGAAGGAGACATGCTCGATCGCCAGGACCTCGTCCACATCCTTGACCGTCATGGGCCGGAAGTAATAGTTGACTTCTTCGTTTCCCATATCTACGCCTCCGGCGCAACCCGGCAAGCAACCGGATGCGTTCCATGCTTTTTCGCCCAGTTGACCTCCGCCTCCGACGGACGGATATACATGGGGGCCAGGTTGTGCAGGTCGTCGACGTCGCCCTGTCGCAGGCGCCGCCAGCCGAGGCGGGCCACCTGGCTGCCGCGGGGGTAGCGGGTTTCGGCGGGAGCGAAGAGGGCGCTCTCGCCGAGGGCTTCTTGAAGTAGTTCCCGGTAGACGGGAACGGCGTCGCCTAGAAAGAGGACCTGCCCGCGTGTTTCCGGCGCCTGGGGTGCTCTAGATGCTCCCGATGATTCCGGCGTTACCGGCGAATATTCCATCCGACGGCGCAACTGTTCCAGAAGTTCCTTCGGCGCGATAGCCTGGTCTTCGCCCACCTTCTCCAGGCCCCCTGCCCCACCCCGGTAGAGGCTGGTGTAGACCTCGTTCTTGCGGGCATCGAGGATTGGGCAGATGTATCCCTGAAAGGGCCAACCATTCCAGACCAGCGCCTCCAGCGTCGGCACGCCGACGACCGGCAGGCCCAGCGGGTGGGCCATCCCCTTCACCGTCGCCAGGCCGATGCGAAGGCCTGTGAAGGAGCCGGGACCGATGGCGACGGCCAACCCGGCCATGTCGGCCAGCGACAACTCCGCCAGGGCAAGCAGTTGTTCGATAGCAGGCAGCAGCCGCTTCGAATGGGGCCGGTCATTATGTAAAAAGGTTTCCGCCACCACCTGCTCATCGTCGACGACGGCCAGCGCCGTCACGCGGGTGGAACAGTCGATCCCAAGAACGTACACGTTTCTCTCCACTCCTTCACCAGGGCCTCCGGCCGCTCTCCGAGGCCGGTCAATTCAACGATTCGCCCTGCGGCGACGTTGCCCTCGACTTCGTTCACCCTTACCCCAACTGTTTCCCCTTCCTCATCCAGGTGGGAGAGTCGGATTGTCAGCGCCTCGTCGGGAATCAGGCCGCCGAGACGTTCCGGCCATTCGATACAGAGGACGCCCTCGCCGCGCAGGTAATCGGCCCAACCGATTTCCCAGACCTGATCAGGCTCGCCCAGCCGGTAGAGGTCGAAATGGTAGATGGGAACGCGTCCCTCATATTCGTGGACAAGGGTAAACGTCGGGCTCGTCACCCGTCCCCCATAACCGAGGCTGCGGGCGAGGCCGCGAACGAGCGTTGTCTTACCGGCGCCCAGGTCGCCGTGAAGCAGCAGGATATCCCCCGGTTGAACCCGTTCGGCCAGCCACCTCCCCAGTTCCTCAGTGGCCGACTCATCGGGCAGGATTGTCTGCCATCGTTGTTCCGTCAATGCGGTGGTTCCCTCGCAATCTATCCAAAAGCGTTTATAATATGCCTTTTCAAATGCGCCTTTTCGAATGCGTCTTTTCTAGCAACGTTCCTATCGTTTGTACCAGTATTCCCCTTAATCGGCGCCGACAGCCCTGTTTCTCCCTATCCTGTCTAGGCCTTTTGTCAAGACCGCCTTAATCAGATCACGGCATTGTCGTGATAAACGGCCATCACCTTCTGGATGTCCTCCCAGACCGGACGCTTTTTTGCAGGATCCCGCAACAGCGCCGCCGGGTGAAAGGTGGGCATGATCAGGCGACCATCCTTGCGCGCCCACTTGCCCCGGTCCCGTGTGATCCGGGCATTGGGATCGATCAGGGTTTGCGTGGCTAAGGCGCCAAGGCAGATGATGATCTGTGGGTTGATGATCTCGATCTGCCGATCCAGGTGAACCCGGCAGGCTCTTACCTCGTTCGGAAGAGGCAGACGGTTTCCAGGCGGGCGGCATTTCACCACATTGGCGATGTATACCTCGGGACGTGGGAACTTTCCCGCGATCAATATCCTGTCCAACAATTGACCCGCCGCGCCCACAAAAGGACGGCCCAAGCGGTCTTCTTCCGCCCCTGGCCCCTCGCCGACGAGCATCAACCGCGCTTCGGGATTCCCCTCGCCGAAGACGACCTGTCTGCAACCATCCCGCAGGGGGCAGGCGCGGCATTCCTTCACCATGGCTTCATATTCTGCTAATTCGGCTCGACGGTTCATATAGACACCCCTATCCCATCGTACACGAAAAAATCGGATATGGCAAAAGGACAATCATCAGAATAGCGCCTATCCCATCAAAAGCACAAAGCTGGCACCGTACAAAAACGATGCCAGCTTGTGTATAATCGCATACGCTCTCTTAGCCAAACAACGCCAGCAGTTCCCCCGCCTTCCCCCGGTTGGCGCCGTCACAACTGACAAACCGTTGCACATGGAAGCGCTCGATGCGGGCAGCGTCGTAGGCCTTTTGCGTAAAATCGGTGTCGTGATTGGAGATGAGCACAGAGACGCCCTGTTCGGCCAACCGGCGCGCCAGTTCGGCCAGTATCCATTGCTCCGATTCGCCGAAGCCGCCGGCGCTGTAGCTGGTGAAGTTCGATGTCTGGGAGAGGGGCACATAGGGCGGATCGCAGTAGACTACATCGCCGGGACGAGCTGTCGCCATCGTTTGGGTGAAGTCCTGGCAGAGAAACTCAGCGTCACGGGCTTTTTCCGTAAAGAACCGGAGTTCCCGTTCAGGAAAATAAGGTTTCTTGTACCGTCCCACCGGCGCGTTGAACTTGCCGCTGGCGTTGTAGCGACAGAGGCCGTTGTAGCCATGACGGTTCAGGTAGATGAAAAGGGCCGATTTGAGGACCCCATCGTCTGTGGTGTTGAAGCGTTCTCTGAATTCGTAGTACCGTTCCGGCTGGTTATTCTCCTCCGTGAAAAAGGAACGGCAGTATTCAATGAAATCTTCTCCGCCCGTTTTTACCGTCTGGTATAGGCGGATCAGATCGTCGTTGCTGTCAGCCAACAGGTTTTCCTTGAAACCGGTGTTCAGGAAGACGGCGGCGGAACCGGCGAAGGGTTCAATCAGCCGGTTGCCTGCGGGGAGGACGGCCTGGATGCGGTGGATGATCCGGTACTTGTTGCCTGCCCATTTCAAAAAAGGTCGCTGTCGCATCTACATGCACTCCCTTTGCGAATACCTTTCAGTTCGTCCCTGTCGCCCTTATCTCCTCCATTCCCTATGATTGTGAACAGATAGACGCAAAAAAAGCCCCCAAAAAGAGGGAGCTTACTCGTTAGAAAAAAGACAGAGGACGCTTGCGTTACGTTGACGTCCCGGTCTTCCGGCTCTCTGCCCCACCAGCGCAGATCAGCCAACCGCTGCCGATGGTGGCATTCCACATGCGGTCGATCCGTTCACGCAATTGGTACACATCAAAGGGCTTAGTCAGGTAGCCGATAGCGCCTTCCTGTAACGCCTGCTGGATGAGGTTTTCGTCGGAAAATGCGGTCATCAGCACAACTTTGATGTCAGGATTTTGCTTCATCATCTGCAACATGGCCTGAAAGCCATCCAGTCCAGGCATACGCACATCCATCAAGACAAAAGGGATGTCGCCCTCTTCCACTTTGCGAACCGCTTCGATGCCGTTGACGGCGGTGTATACTTTATATCCGGCGTCTTGGAGGATGATCCGCAACAGCGACCGGACACCGGCTTGATCATCAACAACGAGAATTCTTTTCCCGGCTTCCATTGGTGCCTCACCTCTCGACAAAATCCGACAATCAATTTACAGCTTATCATGTATTTACCAATTCTCCTTACTTCCGCAAATTCCTGCCGAATTTTGAATTTCCACCGGGAAAAGAGACAATTTTTTCCGAACTTTTTTGTTTTAAAATCCTCGTCATTGAACCTTTTCGGTCGACCTATCTGCTTTTCCGGCCGTTTTATCTTCTTTTATGGATACTTTTTCCTCTTTTGGGTTAGTTTTTCTGCCTTTTGCGTCTACTTTTCGGTCGAATATACCATCCTTCCCTTGATCCAGACCTGGGTGACACTGCTGCGCGTATCAAAGGGATGACCGTCCCAGAGAACCACATCGGCCTGTTTGCCCGCTTCCAGGCTGCCGACGGACCCCTCCAAGCCGAGAATGCGGGCGGCATGGAGGCTGATGGCGCGCAGTGCCGTCTCCTCGTCCATGCCGTGGCGCACGGCGAGGCCGGCGCAGAGGGGCAGGTACTGGATGGGGATGACAGGGTGATCGGTCATCAGCGCCACCAGGACGCCGGCGGCATGGAGGATGCCGGCCGTGGCCGGTGTGATTTCCCGCATCTCCACCTTGGCCCGGTTGACGAGGGAGGGGCCGACGATAGCGGGGACGCCGGCCTCAGCCAGTTCGCCGGCGATCAGGTGGCCCTCGGTGCAGTGCTCCAGCACCGCCTGCAAGCCATACTCCCGGACGATGCGCAGGCCTGTGAGCAGATCATCGGCCCGGTGGGCGTGCAGGCGCAAGGGGACCTGCCGCGCAAGCAGCGGCTGCATCGCTTCCCAGCGTAAATCGAGTTCTGGCGCTTTGGATGGCTCGCCTGCTGTCTCCGACCGCCTGCGCCCATACTCGCGCGCCCTGGCCAGCGCCTCCCGCAGCAGCGCCGCCGAGGCCATGCGGGTGATCGGCGCCTTCTTCCGCTCCGTGTAGACGCGCTTCGGGTTTTCCCCGAGGGCGGCCTTGACGGCGGCGCCGTTGCGGACAACCCGCTCGGCGAGGGGGCCGGCCGTCTTCATGATCACGGCCTGTCCACCGATAATATTGGCGCTGCCCGGCAGCACACAGACGGTCGTCACGCCGCCCCGCAGGGCGTCGGAAAAGGCGGGATCGACCGGGTTGATGCCGTCTAACGCCTGCAGGTGGGGCGTCAGCGGATCCGACGTTTCGTTCAGGTCATCGCCCTCGACCGGCGCCCCCTCTTCGACGATGCCGAGATGGCAGTGGGGGTCGATGAAACCGGGGAGGACCCGTTTCCCTCGGGCGTCAATCACCGCAACGGGCCCAGAAAGCGCAAGTCCCGCCAGTCCCACCGGCAACCTGCCATCACCGGCGTCGCCTTCAACAGCGTCGGGCCCCACAGCGATAATCGTCCCCTCATCGTCAAAGGCAACAAAGCCGGGGGAATAGTTCTCCCCGGCCAGTGTGATCACATGTCCGCCACGAATCACTGTCGCCATGGCGCTACCCTTCCAATGTAAAGGCCGCGCGCGTTTCGCCGACGACCTGTTTGACGTTGTTTTTCACGGCATAGCGGTCATGGGCAGCCAAGGCCTTGCGCTGCTCCACTGACAGGACGCCCATTTGGCTCAAGGCCTCCAAAACGATCGGTCCGAGGACCTTCATGTTGCCGTCTTCGACCTTCGCCGCCAGGCCCCAGCCCTTCTCCGGCACGGCCAGCGCATAGACGCCGTCAGCGCCGATCTTGGCGACGACGGCCCCTTTTGTCACCGCCATCAGGTCCGTATCGAGCCGCCCTGTCCCGGAGATCAGGAAGGGGTGATCGACCATGGCCTGGCGGATGCGGGAGCAGGCCTTTCGCCGTTCCGCCGTTCCGTGGTTGGCCAGGCCCAAGCGGGCGAAGGACAGGGCGATGTTCTCGAGCGGCATGCCGTAGACAGGGATGCTGCAGCCGTCGACGCCGATGACCACATCCTCCGGCTTGACGCCGGCCATGTCGGCAACGGCGGCCAGGATCTCCACCTCGGCGGGATGCTTCGGGTCGAAGTAGTTGTCGATGGGCAAACCCTTGAACAGGGCGTAGGCGAGCACGCCCGTGTGCTTGCCCGAACAGTTACAATGGAGCACAGTCGGCTTCTGCCCGGCCGCCCGCAAGGCATCGGCTGTTTTGCGATCAAAGGGGGTGTGGGTGCCGCAGGCCAGGGCGGTTTCAGCGAGGCCGATCCTCTGTAGCGATTCCAAGACGACGCGGCGGTGCTCCTCCTCGCCGGCATGGGAACTGGCGAAGATGGCCAGGTGTTCATCGCCGAGACCGAAGTGTTCCAGTCCCCCCTGTTCAACGAGGGGCAGGGTCATCAGCGGTTTTGACGAGGAACGCATATAGGTGAGGGCCGGTTCGCCCACGGCGGCGACGCGGCGCCCCTCTCCGTCGACAACGACAATCGCGCCCCGGTGACGGTTTTCCACCATGGAGCCACGGACAACTTCGACAAGTACTGCGGACATGCTGACTCTCTCCTTAGTTGTATGTTCACGTGTCAACCGTAGGAACGGACGATGCAGAGGGTCGTATGGGAAGGTTGGGACAGATCGACGGTGTGCTCATGGCGCATAGGCATGCGCCGTTCATCGAAGACGATGCGCACGACAGGGCGCGAGGGCAGTTGCGGGTTCGCTTTGACGACGATGCCGGTTTCGCCGTTGCTCAGTTGGACGGCCGAGCCGATGCGGTAGATGGTGATGCTGTCCAGCAGCGCTTTGACGATCCGTTCCGGAAAAAGGGTGCCGCTGGCGCCCATCAGATACTCGACGATCTCGACCGGGTTGTAGCCCGGACGGTGGTTGCGCGTGGACGTCATCGCCTCAAAGACATCGGCCACACCCACCAACTGGCTGAAGAGGTGGATCTGCTTCCCCTGCAATCGGCGGGGATAGCCGGAGCCGTCCAGCCGCTCGTGGTGCTGCAACGCCATGAGGGCGATCTCCTCAGGCAGCGCTGTATCCCGGACGAGGGTGTCATAGCCGTGCTCCGTATGCTCCTCGATCCGGCGGCGGCTCTCGGGGCTCAGCGCCCCATCGGCGAAGAGGACCTCCGGCGGGACTTTTTTCTTGCCGATATCGTGCAGAAGACCGCCTAGGGCGACCATGCGCAGGCTTTCCTCGGACAGCCGCATCGCCAGCCCTGTCAGCACCGCCAAAACGGCCACATTGACGGCGTGTTTAAACGTAAAGGCGTCCGTCGACTTCATTTCCAGCAGGTGGTTGATCCGGTTGCGTTCACGGAGCAGACCGCCGAACAGTGCCAGCAAATCGCTCATTTCACGGTCATGGCTCCCCTGCTGGGAGTAGTGGATGACGGCGCTGTTCACTTGCAGCAGAAGATCCTCCCGCAGCAGATCATAAAAAGCCCGTTCCTCCGGCGGCTCCTGGTCATGAACAGAGCCTGCCCCGTCGGGGGCATTCTCGTGATCTCCCGCGCCCGCCGTCGTTCGGGTCAATCGCCCCGAGGCGCCTTTGGCGCTTTTACGCGCGAGCTTTGAGGTGACCTCCACCCACTCTACGCCGAGGTTTTTTAAAAAGTGGATGCGTCGTTCATCCAGGACGGTCCCACGGGGCAAGAGCAAGGCCCCAGTCTTAGTATAGATGGGCTCGTCCAAAATCAATCCTTTTTGGACAGCGTCGATGTTGATCCGGCTCATCAACCCCCACCCCCAACGGATTCTCCCCTTTTTGCCATTTCCCCCCTACAAGCTTCGGCAAAGAGGCGGAACAATCCTCTTGACTCGGGTTCACAGTGACACAAATCTTCCGGGTGCCACTGCACCGCCATGATGAAGCCGGGCCCGATCCCTTCGAGGGCTTCGATGATCCCGTCCGGAGCGGCGGCGACAGGCCGCAGTTCCCGGCCGACGCGGTCGACAGACTGGTGGTGGAAGCTGTTGACCCGGCCGAATCCGGGGGGATAAATCTCCCGCAGCCGGCTGCCGCCGGTCACCTCAATCGAGTGGGAGGGGTGCCAGCGGGGCGCCTTCTGCTGGTGGCGCAGGGCGATCGGGCGCTGGCGAGGGATATCTTGGATGAGCGTCCCGCCCAGAGCCACGTTGAGAACCTGCATTCCCCGGCAGACGGCCAGGACGGGCAGTTGCCGCCGCAACGCCTCAGCGGTAAGGGTAAATTCCAGGGCATCCCGCTCAGGGTCGACCTCTCCCAAGGCGGCGTGGGGCTGCTGGCCGTAGCGCGCCGGGTCGATATCGCCGCCGCCGGAGAGGACGACGCCATGAGCCATGTCCAGGTAGTTCCAGGGTTCCTCCGCTGCTTCGAGCGGAACGGGCCAAACGGTGAGGCCGGCGCCGGCGAGGGCACGGCAGTACTCCCGGCGAAGCGACAATCGGCCTCGCTCAAAGGACGGCGTGAGCAACACCCGAGGTCTGGACATCGGCCTCCCCCTCCTGCTGGACATGTTTTGGAGCAAATAGAAAAACCCGGGGGCAATTCCCGGGTTTTTGGTCCCTTCAGATGTCGACGAGCCCCAGACTGATCTCCAGCGCCCGTGCGACTTTATCCATCATTTCATCATCGAGCATGCCGATTTTTTCACGAAGGCGGGTCTTATCGATGGTGCGGATCTGTTCCAGCAAGACGACCGAGTCCCGATCCAGCCCGCTGCGGCGGGCTGGCACTTCCACATGAGTCGGCAGTTTGGCCTTGCTGATCTGGGAGGTGATGGCGGCGACGATGGTGGTGGGAGAGTATTGGTTGCCGATGTCGTTCTGAATGATCAAAACGGGGCGGGTTCCTCCCTGTTCCGAGCCGACGACCGGGTTCAATTCGGCGTAGTAAACTTCTCCTCTTCGTATGGCCATGGGGGCTACCTGGCCAACCTCGCCTCGTACAGGCGCTCCACATCCACCTCGGCGACGAAGCCTTCCAGCGCGAGTTCCAGGTTGATGCGGGCCATTTCGGCATAGCCCCTGCGCATCTGATCGCGCAAGACCTTGCGCTTGTGCTCGCTCATGTATAAATTCACCGCTTCCCGAATGAGTTGGCTGCGGTTCATCTTCTCGGCCATCAATACCCGGTCCAGTTCGTCCAACAATGATTCCGGCAAGGTAACCTGGATGCGTTTCAACTCGGGCACACAGTGCACCTCCCAGGGATAATCCGCCTTCGTACTCCATTATAGTAATTGTGCCCCAAAGTGCGCAAGGGTAACATAGCGCCCCTGCTCATCCAATTTATGGCACATAGTGACGAGGCACCCGCGGCGAGAGGACGCTCAGGATCTCATAGGAAATCGTCCCGTCCGCCCGCGCCCAGTCCTCGACAGGGGCCGTCCGCCAGGCGCCGCCTTCCTGCCAGCGTCCGAAGAGCGTCACCTCGTCCCCTTCCGCCAGTTCGGCGTCGCCGATGTCGATCATGAACTGGTCCATGCAAATCCGGCCGACCTGGGGAAAATAGCGATCTCCCTTATAGGCGCCGATGCGGCCCGACAGGGTGCGCCGGATCCCGTCGGCGTAGCCGAGAGGGAGCGTGGCGATGCGCGTCCGCCGGGGGCAGCGGTATGTACAGCCGTAACTGATCGGCGTCCCGGCGGCGACCTCCTTGATGAAGACGATGCGGGCCTTCAGGGTCATCACCGGCTCCAAGGACGCCCCGTCCCGCCTGACCCCATCAAAGGGGGATGAGCCGTAGAGGGCGATTCCCGGGCGCACCCCTTCGAGATGGGACTCGGGGAGGTCAAGGATGGCTGCCGAGTTGGCCATATGCCGCATCGGGATCTCGAGGCCGGCCTGTTGCAGCCGTCCGGTGATCGTCAAAAACCGTTCCAACTGTTCCCGGGCGAAGGACTTGTCGGGCTCATCAGCCGTGGCGAAGTGGCTGAAGACGCCCTCGACGGAGATCCCCGGCAGCCGGGCGATGGCCAGCATCTCCCGCACACCCTCGTCACCCTGAAAACCGACGCGGCCCATGCCGGTCTCCACCTTCAGGTGGATCCGCGCCGTCCGTCCAAGCCGCACGGCCGCCGCCGAAAGGGCTTCCGCCACCGTCCGGCAGTAGACGGACTGGCTCAGGTCTTCGGCGACAACGCGGTAACAGGCTGACGGCGGGGTGTACCCCAGGATCAGGATGGGCTGTGTGATCCCGGCGTCGCGCAGTTTCAACGCCTCATCCAACAAAGCCACGACAAAGCGGTCTACGCCCTGACGGAGGGCTTCCCGAGCCAGCGCGACGGCGCCGTGGCCGTAGCCGTCGGCTTTGATCACCGCCATCAGGCGAGCCTGCGGTTGAGTCGCTTGGCGCAAGACCCGCAGGTTATGGGCAAAGGCGCCGAGACGGATTTCCGCCCAAGCGGGACGCCCATCGGCAGGGTAAGCTCCAGCGGGTTCTTTCCCATCCACTGTGTATCCTTTAGCCTGGGAGCCGACGGCTATGGGGAAGTTATTTTCGTCGATTTCGCTTTCCAGCGCTGTGTCCATTCGTCGCCCCTCACTCGAAGTCGGTGACAAGCGCCCGGAGGATGTCGGCGCGGGTGACGATCCCGACCAGTTTGCCGTTCCGAAGCACCGGCAGGCGGTTGACCTGCTGCTCCGTCATCAGGCTGGCCATTTCCGAGACCCGGGCCTCTTCCTCGACGGTGATCACGTCGCCCGTCATGATTTCTTCAGCCCTCAGGGCGATGGACTTACGGAATTCCTCTTCAAAGCGCTTGGGGCTTTCCAGGTAGATCATGCCGCCCAGGAGGGAGATGAAGCTGGGGTAGCGGAGGTCTTTATCCTTAAACAACAGGTCCCCTTCGGAAATGATCCCGACAACGCCGCCCTGACGGGAAATGACAGGCACACCGCTGATCCGCTTCTCGATCATCAGTTTGACCACGTCAGCCACAGGGGTATCGGGGTAGACCGTATACACCTCCCGGCTCATGACCTCGGAGGCTAGCAAATCTTTCGAACTCATCAGGCACCCGCCTTTCTCATCCACTGCGTCCCTTTGTCAGGCCGGCTCCAGTTGCAGCCAGGCCTCAGCCAGACTGCCAGCGATATCGCCGGCGTTCATGGCGCGCTGGCCAAGCCGCCGGGCCGAACAATCGCCGGCCAGTCCATGGATATACGCGCCAAGCGCGGCCGCCCGCTCGGCGGCAAGCCCCTGGGCAGCCAGCGCGCCGATAATCCCGGCGAGGACATCGCCGCTGCCGCCGGCGGCCATCCCCGGGTTCCCCGTCGGATTGACGTAGACCTGCCCGTCCGGCGTGGCCACCAGGGTGCGGGCGCCCTTCAAAACGATGACACAACCCCATTCCCGGGCATAGCGCGTCGCCACGCCAGCCCGATCCGACTGGACCGCGTCTGTGTCGCATCCGGCCAAACGGGCCATCTCACCGGGGTGGGGCGTCAGGATGACGGGCCCTCCCGCCGCTGCCAGCAGGTCGATGTTGCCCGCCAGGACGTTGAGGCCGTCGGCGTCAATGACGACCGGTCCGGCGGCGCCTTCCAGGCAGGCGAGGAGGAAATCGGCCCGTTCCGCCGCCCGTCCCAGCCCCGGCCCGACGACAGTGGCCGTAAAGGCGCTTCGATCACGCTCCTGCAGGGACTGCCCGGTCAGACCGCCGGCTTGGTCAGGCAAAGACCAGGTCATCGCCTCGGGAACCTGCGGGGCGACAAGAGGGAGGATCGTTTGCGGGACGGCGACCGTCAGCAGACCGACACCGGCTCGCAACGCCCCCAGCACCGCCAGCACGACGGCGCCGGCCATCCCTGCCTGGCCGCCGGCGATCAACAAATGGCCGAAGTCCCCCTTATGGGCCGTCGCCGGCCGCCGCCGGAGCCAACTCCGGCAGAGTTCCTCCGTCAAAAGCGCCCGAGGGATGTGGGTGCTCTCGATCATCTCCCGTGGCAGGGAGATGTCGGCCACAACGATCTCGCCGGCTGCCGACGCGCCCGGTTCCACAGCCAACCCGAATTTCGGCATCCCCAAGGTGACCGTGACGGTCGCGCGCAAGCAAGCAGAAGGGATTTTGCCGGTATCGGCTTCGAGCCCGGAAGGGAGATCGACAGCCACGACAGGCAGTCCCGCCTCATTGATCATCTCAAAGGCGCGGCCCGCCAGTTCCGGTGTCGAGCCGGCAAAACCGGTGCCGTAGACGGCGTCCACCACCAGATCGGTTGACAGGATCGCCATCCGCAACGCGTTCAGGTCCTTGGGATCCATGAGGGCATAGACCTTCCCGCCCATGCGCTGATAGATGGTGAGATTGGTCAGCGCGTCGCCGCGCACCTCCCGTTCAGAAGCCAGCAAAAAGAGTTTCACCTCAGCGCCGCTGTTGACCAGATGCCGGGCGGACACAAAACCGTCTCCGCCGTTGTTGCCCTTGCCGCAGAGGATCAACACCCGTTTTCCCCGGATGCCGCCGGGGAATTGGCGGGAGACCTCGCGGGCGACCTGAATGCCGGCGTTTTCCATCAGAAGCAGCGAAGGGATGCCAAACTCGTCTGTAGCCCGTGCGTCGAAACGCCGCATCTCCTCCGCCGTCACGAGTCGCATCGCATCGCCTCCTCCCGCTTTGTCCGCCAGGCGATCACGGTGGCGATGGCATGGTCCCGGTCATGGGACAGGCTCACAGACCAGCCGTTCCAGCCTGACTTTTCCACAAGACCTGCGGCAGCGCCGGTGAAAGAGATCCGCGGTTTTCCCGCAGGATCGCGCAGGACCTCCATCTCTGTCAGGGCCGGCGAGCAGCCTGCCGGCAACGCCTTGATCACCGCCTCCTTGGCGGCGAAGCGAGCGGCAAAAGACTGCCAGGGGTTGGGCCGGCTCTCGCACTCGGCGATCTCGGCCGGTGAAAAGACACGCCGCAGAAAACGCGGATGCCGCTGCGCCGCCTCGCGGATGCGCGAAATCTCTACGATGTCACAGCCCACAGCCATGGAATCCACGGAAATCGTCGCCTCACAGTTGTTCTAAAATAGTATATCCTGAGAATAAATGCCAAAACCCTGTTTGACATACAGGGTTTTGGCGTTTTTTACAACGGTCGGGCTTGCAGTTCGGCTTTTTCCCGTTCCGTCAAAATTTTGTCGAGATCCAACAAGATAAGCAGGCGTTCGTCCACTTTGCCGACGCCTTTTAGGTAGTCCGAAGAGATGGTGCTGATCATCGGCGGCGGCGGTTCAATGGCGCTCTGGGGCATCCGCAGCACCTCGGTGACGGCGTCGACGATGATGCCCACCGTATGGCGTTCCACATTGACAACGATGATCCGCGTATTCGCCGTATGTTCTTCCTGGGCGAGGCCGAAACGTTTTTTCAGATCGATAATCGGGATGATCTTGCCCCGCAGGTTGATGATCCCCTCGACAAAGGAAGGCGCCTGCGGGATCTTGGTCGGGGTCAACAGCCGGTTAATCTCCTGCACCTGCGTGATGGGCACCCCGTATTCCTCCGTGCCAAGCCGGAAGACGACCAATTGGATCTCACCCGAATCGCCCTTGATTTGGCTCATATGCCGTTCCTCCCTTCACTGCCTGCCTCCGGGCAGGCCCCTCGATCAACGTATCGCCGCAGGTTATTCCCCGCGAAGGTATTTTACGAGCCGGATCGTATTGCCATTTTCATTGAAGGTCACTTCATCCATGGCGGCCCGGATGAGCAGCAACCCCCTCCCCGTCTCACTGAGCAGATCAAAGGCTGCCACCTTTCGGGGATTAAACCCGTCGCCTTGATCGGAGATCTCCACCCAAAAATGGTCCTCTCCCACCGAAAAGCGGACGGTCACCTCTTTTTCCGGACTTTCCCTGTTCCCATGGACCACTGCATTCACGAGCGCTTCGATCAGGGCCAGCTTGATGAAGTCTAGGTCCATCGCCTCCCAGGGGAGGGTTCTCACTTCGCCGATCACCCGCTCAACCGCTGCTTCCACATGGGCCAGGGAACTGGCGAATCGTACAAGTTCTATCGCCGCCATCAGGTTCTCCCTTCCTTCGGACGATTCACTTCGCTTCCGAAGCCCCCCCCTCCCGAGCACCGGCGCATCGAGCGCCTCGTCTCGGTCCGCATCAAAGGAAAAGCATGGTTTCCTCATCATGAATACTTGTCGCCGCGGTTCGGATTCTCTTTTTCCAATGCACCTATTCGAGTCGTCGGGCCGGATATCCTCCAACACCGCCTCAACAGGAGCAAAGGCGTCTACTTCTCAATTCTGCAATGCCTGCAACGTTAACCTTTCCCGGATTCGAACCATTGAATCTCGGGCATCCAGCGGCGTTCGCGATGGTGCATTTCTTGGTGTACCCGTTTTATTTCGCCACAGGGGGCCAGATTCCTTTTGCCTCTGTGTAATCCCTGTCGAAATCAGAAATACTTGTTGACAGCCTTTGTGTGATAGGGTACATTTTGACCAGATACCCTACCGGGGGTATCGTAATGAAGGGAGGCTGCCGATGAAAACGAGCGACGACAGAGAGACGTCCGGGGAATCTTCCTCTCTCATCGATGGGGCGAACAGTCCGCCGCTGCCGGCGCGAAACCGGCAAGACCTGATCAACCGCATGCGCCGGCTCGAAGGGCAGGTTCGCGGGATCACCAAGATGATCGAAGACGAACGCTACTGCGTCGATATCCTCTTCCAGATCAGCGCCGCCCGGGCGGGCCTGCAAAAGGTCGGTCTTTCCATCCTGGAAAACCACACCCGAGGCTGTGTGACCTCCGCCATCAAGGAAAATCGCGGCGACGAGATGGTGGCCGAACTGATCGATGTGCTTGATCGCTTCATGAAATAACAAATCCCAACGGAAGGAAGGATTGTCCATGACGGACAGTTCCGGCGGTGACAACGCCGCAGTCGCCAAAGTAACCCTGCCTGTGTCCGGGATGACCTGCGCCGCCTGTTCGAGCCGGGTGGAACGAGGCTTGCGCAAACTCCCCGGCGTGACGGCCTGCAACGTCAACCTGTCCATGGAGAAGGCCACCGTCGAATATGACGCTTCCGCAACCGGCGTGGACCGCTTCGTGCAAAAGATCGCCGACCTGGGCTACACAGTGCCGGCAGAACGGATCGAACTCGCCCTCGGCGGCATGTCCTGCGCCGCCTGCGCCAACCGCATCGAACGGAAACTGAACCGCCTCCCCGGCGTGATCAATGCCTCTGTCAATCTGGCGACGGAAAAAGCCGTCGTCGAATTCTACAGCGGCGAAGTGGAAGCCGGCGATCTGATCGGGGCCGTTGTCGCTCTCGGCTTTCAGGCCCGCCTGGCCGAAGCGGTCGAAAGCGCCGACAGCGAGCAGGAGGCGCGGCAGCAACAGTTGCGCCGCCAGTGGCTCCTCTTCGGGGCGTCGGCGACCCTCTCGCTGCCCATGCTGCTCGTGATGATCGGCGAAATGACCGGTCTTTCCCTCCCCGCCTGGCTGATCGCCAAGCAGACCCAGTTTCTCCTGGCGACGCCGGTCCAGTTCGGCGCCGGTTGGTCCTTCTACAGAGGCGCCTGGAAGGCCCTAAAAAACGGCGGGGCCAATATGGATGTTCTCGTCGCCCTGGGCACGTCGGCCGCCTACTTCTACAGCGTCTATTTCACCTTTTTCAGCCCTGCCGCCCACCACACCTATCATGTCTATTACGAGACCAGTTCCATCCTGATTACGCTGATCCTGCTCGGCAAGACCCTCGAAGCCGTGGCCAAGGGCCGCACCTCCGAGGCGATCAAAAAACTGATGGGCCTCCAGGCCAAAACGGCCCGTGTCATCCGGGGCGGCCGCGAGTTGGACATCCCCGTGGAAGCGGTGCTCGCCGGCGATCTGGTCGTCGTCCGCCCCGGCGAAAAGATCCCTGTCGACGGCGTCGTCGAGGAGGGCGCCTCCGCCGTCGATGAGTCCATGCTGACCGGCGAGAGCCTGCCTGTCGACAAGCAGTCCGGCGACACCGTCATCGGCGCCACCCTCAACAAGCAAGGCAGCTTCAAGTTCCGGGCCACCAAGGTGGGCCGCGACACCGCCTTGGCCCAGATCGTCCGCGTCGTCGAGGAGGCCCAGGGCTCCAAGGCGCCCATTCAGCGACTGGCTGACACCATCTCCGGTTACTTCGTCCCAGTCGTCGTCTCCCTGGCCGTCATCACCTTCTTTATCTGGTATTTTGCCGTTGCGCCGGAAAACTTCACCCGGGCGTTGCTGAACTTTACGGCCGTGCTGGTCATCGCCTGCCCTTGCGCCCTCGGCCTGGCGACGCCGACATCGATCATGGTGGGCACCGGCAAGGGCGCTGAAAAAGGCATCCTCTTCAAGGGCGGCGAACACCTGGAAAACGCCCACAAGGTCACGGCTGTAATCCTCGATAAGACGGGGACGATCACAAAAGGCAAGCCCGAATTGACCGATCTCATCGGCCTCGGCGGCTGGGCAGGCCGGGAAGCGGAACTGCTGACCATCGCCGGACGGGTGGAAAAACCCTCAGAGCATCCCCTGGCCGAGGCGATCGTAAAAAAGGCCTCCGAATCGGGTTCCCCCATAAAGGATCCGGAACGCTTCCAGGCCATCCCCGGCCATGGCGTCATCGCCACCGTCGACGGGCGGAAAGCGTTGTTAGGCACGCGCCGCCTGATGGCGGAACAGGGCCTTTCCTACCAGGAGCATGAGACGCTCCTGGAAAGACTGGAAAACGAGGGCAAGACGGCCATGCTGCTCGCCCTGGACAGCCAGGTGATTGCCGCCATCGCCGTAGCGGACACGGTCAAGGAATCATCGGCCCAGGCCATCGCCGAACTGAAGGCCATGGGGATCCAGGTCTGGATGATCACCGGCGACAACCGCCGCACCGCCGAGTCGATCGCCCAAAAAACGGGTGTCGACCATGTCATCGCCGAGGTGCTCCCGGAAGACAAGGCCCGGGAGGTGCAAAAGCGCAAAGAGGAAGGCCATGTGGTGGCCATGGTCGGCGACGGCATCAACGACGCGCCCGCCCTGGCCATGGCCGATGTGGGCATGGCCATCGGCACCGGCGCTGATGTGGCCATGGAGGCAGCTGACATCACCCTCATGTCGGGCGACCTGCGGGCCATCGCGGCGGCCATCCGCCTCAGCCGGGCCACCATGGCCAATATCCGCCAGAATCTGTTCTGGGCGATGATCTACAACAGCCTCGGCATCCCTGTGGCGGCTGCCGGTTTGTTGAGTCCCGTCATCGCCGGGGGGGCGATGGCGTTCAGTTCCGTCTCGGTGGTCATGAATGCCTTGCGGTTGCGGCGGTTTGAGCCGTACCGTCCTGAGCAACCCTGAACTGTCCATTACATCGTTTGAATAGTGCAGGGGGAAGCGGGGCCGTTCGCTACGCGTTCCGCGGCGGCTCGCTGGCCGGTTCCGCTGGCGCGCCAAAGGCTCTGGGGTTTTTCTGCATGTCGATGGCGCGCCGGACGCTCCACCGGCTGCGCTCGCTCTTCGCCGCTCCACGCAAAACGCTCACGGCCCCGCTTCCCCCAGACACTTTGCTGACATTCCGTCCATTGCATAGCGAATGCTGTTGGATTCGCGCCTGGGAACTCGGAAGGTCGCTGTTGCTAATTTATTGGTCATTTACTTCTTTGCTTGAATACCGATGAATGCCGAGAAGTCATTTACAATGCTTCTTCGTCGCTTGAATACCAAAAAAAACTCGAAGGCTTTTTGTCTGAAAAATGTTACCTCGCTACTCACGGCCTCACCGGCCGGCAGTAAAATAAATTTTAGGAGGGCTCCCTATGACGGATGTTACGTTGAAGGTTGAAGGCATGTCCTGCGGGCACTGCAAGGCGGCGGTGGAGAAGGCGCTGAAAGGGCTGCCGGGTGTGGCGGCGGTAGCGGTGGACCTGGCGGCCAAGGAGGTTGCGGTCCGTTTTGACGGGACCGAGATCGGGATCGACGCCATCAAGAGCGCCATCGACGATGCCGGGTATGACGTTGTCTCCTAACGTTCTACTTCCCTCAGCAGAGATATTTTCGATTTTTCCTTGCGCAGTCAAGTAAACTGTGATAAATTCTATAGTTGTGTGGCTTCACGCCACTCCCTGCTCCGTTCATGAGACGGGGCCATATGTCCGAAGGGAGGTGCCGATTGTGCGCGAATACGAAGCCGTAGTGCTGGTTCGCCCCAACCTGGAAGAGGAGGCCCTGCAAGGGGTCATGGACAAGTTCGTCAACCTTATTCCCCAACAGGGTGGCGAGATTGTCAAGGTGGACAAGTGGGGGAAACGCCGTCTCCAGTACGAAGTCAAGAAGTTCAAAGAGGCTTTCTACTTCCTCATGAACTTCAAGGGCGAACCTGCTGTCGCCCATGAACTGGAGCGCGTCATGAAGATCTCGGATGACATCATCCGCTTCCTGGTCGTCCGCAAAGACGAACAGTAAAACCCGCCCGCCGAATCATCTATCCTTCCAGAGGGAAAAGGAGGTTTGAACCATGCAAGACAGAGGCGACAAGCCTGAACGCAAAGGCCGCAAGGGACGCCGTCCCCGCCGCCGCATCTGCTTCTTCTGCGTCGACAAGATCGAAACGGTCGATTACAAAGAAGTGGGCAAACTGCGCAAGTACATCACCGAACGGGGCAAGATTCTTCCCCGCCGGGTGTCCGGTTGCTGCGCCAAGCACCAGCGCCAGTTGACCAACGCCATCAAGCGGGCCCGCCACGTGGCCCTGCTGCCGTTCACTGTGAACGAGTAGAACCTGGTTTTTTTCGAAACCGGAGAGATCTAAAAAAAGGATCGCTCCGGTTTCGTTTTTTTGTAGGTTTTTTATGCTGAATGTCGAATTTTTCCCTTGCGCGTAACGCTCGGCGCAGTGACCAATTCCCTAAGGCGACCGAATATGATGTCGGAGAAACTTTGTCGCCTACCCTGGGACTCCCGCTCCCGGAAAGGAGTGATCCTCTTTGAAACCACTGTTCGCGCCTGGTTCCGCCCCGCCCGAACGGCCTTCACGGGAAGAGGTCGCCTCAATTTCCGACTCGCCAGGCGAACCGTTGGAAACCCTTCTCGCGGACGGCTCGGGCCGCCGGATCCCCTGGCGCAAGACGGTCGCCCTCGCATCTGTGCTGGGTATGACCCTAGCGACAACGGGCTGTTCGGACGATCCTCCGCCTCCGCCCGACGATGGGCAAATCAATGCCGCTCAAGAGGTTTTCTACGAGGAAGAAGAAGATGTCGACGACAATGACATTTTCGTCTACAGCGGCGGCCACTACTACCCCTATCGCAGTTACAACGGTTCCATGGCGGGAAACACCATCGTCCGTAAAGATAACGGGACTTATGTGCCTTATACGGGGTCTAAGCACCCCCCTTCATGGACAGCAAATCCCGGTTACGTAAAGCCGGCAACCAGCGCCTCCAGGCCGACGACGTCGAGCGGCGTCGGCACGGTAACCCGAAAGTCGAGCGGCGGTTCCAGCAGTTCATTCGGCTCTTCCGGTTCCTCTTCCAGCTTCGGTTCATCCTCCTCCGGCGCCCGGTCCAGCTCCTCCGGGCTCGGTTCCTCCTCGAGCGGCGGCTGATTTTGACGATATCGAAAGGAGGATCCCCCATGCAACTCATCATGGATGTGGATCAAGCCATGGCATCCCTCTCCTTGAACAAAACAGCGCCCCTATCCGCCGAGGTCGTAGAAGACGTGCTCATCCGCCTGGAAGAACAGCAGCGCCATTACCTCCTCACCTACTACCCGCAGGCAGGCGAGCGCCAGGAACACTGGCTGGTGCAAATCCCCGAATCAGTGGGCCAGTATATGCCCAAAGAACCTCTGGCCCCGACGGTGGAAGCGGCCCTGACCAAGTGGCTCTTGCAGCGCTGGGTGCTGGTTGACGGCGATATGGCCATCACGCTGGCTGAAGGTCTTTGCGCCCTGGGGTTGTCCTATCTCTGCCTCTACCATCCCCTGTCGCCCCAGGAAGAGGCTCACTTTGAGTTCCGCAAGCCCGAGTGCCAGGGCGCCCTGCTCTTTTAGGGGGGATAATCTTGCGCATCTCCCCCGTTTTGTTGGAAGACCGGGAGTCTTATCTGGATCGCTGGGAAGCTGTGGCCGAGAGCTTTGAAAAGAACTTCAACTTTTCCTGGGCTTTTGACGCTCAGGGACAACACTTTCTCAACCTGCACGCCCTCGTCCTGACGGCAGAAGAGGACGCGGCTATCCGTGAGGCGCAAGGGCGGGTGACGGAACTGTTCCATGCCGTTGCCCTCTTCCTTGACAGCCATCCCGAAGCCCTCGACGCGCTCGGGATCCCGGATATCCTGAAGCCCCTATGCTTGCGCCGCCCTCTCCCCTATCTGACCGCACTCGGGCGTTTCGACTGGTATCTGACGAAGGATGGGCCAAAGTTGCTCGAATTCAACAGTGAGACGCCCTTTGGTCAGATGGAGGCCTGCCGGTTGCAGCCCGAACTGGCCCACCTGTTTCATCCCGGTCTGACAGACCCCAATGCAGATATCTCTGACCGGCTCGGCGAGGGGCTGCGCGATTCCTTCCGCCGCCAGGGTGGAACAAGCGAATCGGTGACCGCCATCGTCGGCTTCTGCGCCGATCCTGAAGAATTGTCCATCCTGACACTGATCCGGGAACTGGCCGACTACCCCTGCCGTGTCCTGATCGGCGATGTAAAGGCCCTATCAGTGAATCATGCCGGTCAACTGTGCCTAGGCGGCGCGCCGGTGGACCTGTTGCAGTCCTTCTATTCCGTCGAGTGGTATGCCCGCGATCCCGGCGGTCCCCAGTTTGTCGGCTGCCTCGCTCAGGGACAGGTTCGGCTGATCAACCCGCCCTCCACCCTGATCCTGCACTCCAAGGCGCTCTTCGCCCTGCTCTGGTTGATCGCGCCCCAACTGGCGGCGCCCCTCCGTCAAGCCGTCGAGCGCTATATCCCTTACACGGCCCTCGATCCCGATCCCCTGCTCGGCCGGCCCGCTCTGATCAAACCCCTGCACAACCGGGAGGGCCTCGGCATTGTCCACTGCGAGTTCCTTTCCCTCCATGAGGCGACAAGGGATGACGTGATCTACCAGGAACGGGTAGACGCCATCGCCGTCCTTTTTCCGACGATGCGCAACGGCAGGATCCGGGAGCGGCGCCTCTTGCCGACGATCGGCGCCTTCTGCGCCAAAGATGAATTGATCGGCTATTACACCCGGCTTAGCCCCTTGATCGTGGGGCCCCGGGATGTCTGCTGGGCGCCCACCCTGGTTGAGAAAAACTGACAGGAGGGAGCGATTTCATTGGTTCCGGTGAACTTTTTCAACGCCCTGCTGTATTTCGCCGTCTCGGCTTTGATCCTGTTGGTCGCCGTCTGGGTCTTCTTCCGGGTCACCCCTTACAATGACGCCGAGGAGATCCAGAAAGGCAACGGAGCCGTCGGCCTCACCCTGTTTTCTAAAATGGTCGGCCTCGCCTTGATCCTCTGGTCGGCCATCTCCCACAACGACACCCTGTCGGAGACAGCCATCTGGGGTTCTTTCGGCGCCGCGCTGATGATCTTCTCTTACCTCCTCTTCGACTGGCTGACGCCCAATTTGGCCACCCGGGAAGAACTGCAAAAAGGCAACATGGCCGTCGCCTGGATCCAATCAGGCATCTTCATCACCCTCGGCGTGATCATTAACGCCTGCATCAGCTAAGACGAAAGCCCGCTTTTCCTCAGAAAGGCGGGCTTTTCATATGCTGCGTCTACTCTTCAACCGCTTCAGACGCCTTCAGGCGCCGCTGCGGCGCCTCCGGCAGATCGATGACCACCCGGGGGTACAGGACACCCGGCTCAGGCGGAACGATGTCCCGCACCCGGATTTCAAAGATATGTTCGTTGTCAAAATCAAAGAGATAGGCGAACTTCTGCCTGGACCGGAGATTCAACCGGATCAACTGGGCGTTCTTTGCCTGGGCGGCTGAACCGGTGCGCGGTCCGCCGAACTCGGCCGCTTTGTCGAAAAGCTGGTTGTTGAGATAAAAAGCGTAGCGGCGATCATCCTTCCAAGCAAAGGCCTGCTGGATGATCTCGTGCAACTGGTGCAGCGTCTGTTCCCCGGCCACCTCCACGTCGCGCGAGAGGCCTGGCGCTCCTTTTTGTTGCACACGGAAGCGATAGATCGATCGTCCGGCACTGTCCGGAATGTCACCAGCGGCAGGATCGCCGGCTGTTCCTGCCGTGAGGATTGCAAGCGACCTGCGCAATAGGCGCACCACCTCTCCCAATGCTTCCCAACCCGCATCAGCGAGGTATGCATCCCAGGACAGTTCCCGCTCTTTTCGCCGCCGTTCAAAGTGCTCCCGCAACGGTTTGACGAGCCGGTCCTCGACCTCCAGGCAACCGAGCAGGCAGCAACGGTCCATTCCCAGCGGAAGCAGACGGGCGAAGAAGGACCGGCCCACCTCGGGGGGATCAAAGTAGCTATTCAGACGGAGTTCCCGTTCCTCATCACGCAACAAGTCCCGGAGGCGGCAGCAGCTTTCCGAGCGCCACTCGAGGACCCTGTACAGTCCAAAAGGTTGATCTCGCCAATCCTGAAGCACCTCAGCCAGGCGGGGGTGGAGCAGATCGGGTTCGTGGCGCAGGCCGGGTGGGTGGCGATCCGACGGCAGGGCCATGGCCAGGTATTCGAGTAGTAAGCCCCGGGCGAGCGAATTCGGGCGCAGCAGCAGTTCGGGAGAGGCGCCCATCCGGTTGCCCAGAAGAACGATGGCCTGGGCCAGATCGGTCCGTTCACCGCCATCGAGCCACTCGCTCCAGGCGCGCAACACCTGGGACCAGTAAACCTCCGGCGCCGGCGGACCCTGGAGTTCCTGTCGCCACTCCTCCGGCAGCCCAAGGCTCTCCGGGTTCAACACCGACACCGCCTTAACCAATCCCCGGCGCCAATCGTCAAAAGAATGGGCGTCGACGCTGCGCAGACGCTCTGAAAAGGCCGGATACAGCCATAGGGGCAGTCGCCCCTGCTCCGTAGGCGGAGACGCCCGGTTGAAGAGGCGCCGCTCCCACAACTGGATGCGGCTTTCATCCTTGCCCAGGATGATCAGTTCCCCTCCTACAAGGAAGAAACTGCAACGGTGGTCCTGCCCTTCGTCGAGCAGGCTCTTCCAATGGGAAGGCCGCTCTTCCCAGTAGTAGTTGACCCGCAGGAGGGGAGCGAAAAGCTCCTCACTGCCGTCCAGATACCCGGTCACCCGGAGCAGGTTGCGCCTTACGTCATAGACCCGGTACAGAAAGGGCTCACGCAGGCGCTTCAGCTTTTCGACCATTGTTAAGTTGTGCGGTTCCGATGCCTTGACCGTCTGGACCCACCAGTGCACTCCGGCGTGGTAAAGGGTAATTTCCAGTTGCGATTCCACACAGGGATGACCGAGAATGTCCAGGATCAGCGGCTTTTCGATGACAGAACTCTTGAGCCAACGGACGCTGTACCGGCGTGTCTCTTCCGAACGGCCGGAACGCGGCGCCATTTCCGGTAATGAACGCAGGTGGACATGCTCCGATTTCCAAGGCGAGATCAGCGCAACATTCAGCAAGTCCTCCACCAAAAAATCGACCGCCCCGCCGCCTCCTTGGACACCGGGCCGGCGCCCGTTATCCGGATCTTTCCGCTGCGCCATCCGCTGGCGCATACGGGCATGGATGCGCCAAGGCGCCAGGGGCTCGCTCACGGGAAGATCGACCTCTAGAAGACGCGCTTCTAGGGCCTGCCACCAGGGGAGCCCATCGGGAACGCCGAGGGGACCCCGGAGCGCCCCTTCCAGCTCATAATCCAGGTTCTGCCAGGCATGGAGCCAGGTGAAGATCGTATCTTCCTGCGACATGCCGCGGGGACGGAGCTTTTGCAGCAACCTGCGGCTCTGTTCCGCCGAAAGCGCAGGCAGCGGCTGCAACCCGCCGATCAACCTGCCCAGTTCCGGCCACTGCTCACCGATGACGGTGAGGTTGTCCCTGCTGCCATCGATGGCCTGCCAATGCCGGATCAGCGACTGGACAGACTGCCCCATTTCCTCCCGGCTGACGGGAACCTCCTTGTTGAGTCCGCTTTCCCACTGCCATTCCTGCCGGCTCATCTCTTGCCAGAGCAGGAAAGACGCGTCAGCGGGATTGAAACTCAATTGTCCCAGGCAAACCGTCAACGACTTGCCCCGGCCTTGCCAGGCGGCGCGAAAACAGAACACCGAATGGAACCAGCGGATTTCCCTCTGCGCATAGGCGCCAATAAAGGCATGCCCCGTTATCCCTTCCCGGATTTCCCCCTTCCGGTTCAGGGAAAGGATGTTCGACTGGCTCATCGGTCGATTACCCTTCTTTCTCACCCAATAAAAATGCCCCCGTGTGAACGGGGACCCAGAAAAACTTTTCTGAAGTTCTGTTGTGTCAATGTTTTCCAAGGTCCCGGAGCGCCAGACATGCCCCCCGAGAGATACGGATTGTTCTTTTATACGCTATCCTATTCGCTGCGTCCCCTTGCATTCCTGCCTTACAGATCCTTTTTCTCAAAATAGTGGACAGCCAAAGCCACGGCAGTGATCAGATAGGCCATCGCGTAGATGACCATGGCGCCGCTCGGCGGAGACGCGGCGCCGAAAGGACCCTGCGCCAGAGCGGCCACCGGGGCGGCTTCCTGGACCGTCACAACCGTCATCAGTTTGCGAAAGAGGGCGTCGATGGGGATGACGAGACTGACAGTGATACCGATATCGACAAGGGCGGCTTTGTGAACGATGCTTCCGATCTGTTCCAAAAAACCGCCCACCGACGCCAGCACATAGAGGATCACCGTCACGATCCCGGCGGTCAGGGGACGCAGGAGGGTGCTGAAGAGCATGGCCGCCGCCAGCAACACCAGGGGCTGCAAGACAAAGAGGAATGCGCCGTAGAGGCCATGACCCGCGTCGAGCAAAGCAAGGGTCTTCCCGTTGTAGAACCGGTTCAGGAGCAGGATGCCGCCGTACAACAGCAGCCCAAATCCGGCGAGCATGGCGGCGTGGCCGGCAAACTTGCCCACGATGACGGCCCGGCGGGTCAGAGGCTTCGATACAAGGGCATGGAGCAGCCCAGTTTCCACCTCAGTGGCGATGGCGCCCACGCCGGCGAGCATCGCCAGCAGGGTCATCAGGAACGAAGAGAAATAGAGGCCCGATCCCAGCAGTTGGTTGCCCACGATCTGGCGCAGCACCGGCTGCTGCCCTCGCAATGCCTGCAATCGCTCAAACTCCCGGGCAGCGAAATCAAGGCCGATGGCGTACAGCAGCAGGAAAAGCAGCGAGAGCAGGAGAGCCGCCAGGAAGACCTTCTTGCGGGCGGCTTCCTGAAAGGTGAGACGGGCAAGAATCAGCATGGCTCAGGCCCCCTCGACAAAGTGCAAGAATAAAGTCTCGAGGGATTCCACCTGCGTCGTCACCTCATGGACAGCCATTCCCGCCTCGACAAGCGCCTGAACAAGACGCGGCGCGGCGGGGCTCCCAGCGTCTACGGTGAAGACGAGTTCCTCCAACGCCATGCCGGCGGCCTTTCCGTCTTTTTCTGCATGGAGGCTTCGCTGGGAAACTAAGGGGAACCCTGCGGCGGAAACAGCCGCTGCCAGACGCTCCTGTGAGGCGCCGGCCACGACAGCGCGGATCCGGCTCGCCTGCGCGGCCAGTTCCCGCCAGTCCCCCTGGTAGATGAGCCTCCCGCCCTTGATGATGGCGATTCGGTCACAGACCGTCTCCAGTTCGCTCAGGAGGTGGCTGTTTAGGAAGACCGTCACACCGGCATCCCGGAGCCTCGCCAGCAGTTCCCGGACCTCCTTGCGGCCGAGGGGATCGAGAGCCGATGTGGGTTCATCGAGAAAGATCAGTTCCGGATTCGGCAACAGGGCGCAAGCCAAGCCGATGCGTTGCTGCATCCCCTTGCTGTAGCTGCCGACAGTCCGATCGGCCCATTCCTCCATCCCGACGAGCCGGAGCACCTCCGGCGCGCGCCGCGCCGACTCTTCCGGCGTCAACCCGTACAGGGCGGCGTGCAGGCGCAGCAAGTCCGCTCCGGTCAGCCAGTCGTGGTAACGAAAATTTTCCGGCAGATAGCCCACCTTGCGCCGGATATCCACATCGCCGAGGGGCTTTCCCAGGATGCGCGCCTGTCCCTCTGTGGGGTGGATCAGGCTGACGAGCATTTTGACCAGGGTGCTCTTGCCGGCGCCGTTCGGTCCCAGCAGACCGAAGAGGGCGCCGCGAGGGACCTGGAGGGAGATCTCCCGGCATCCTCCCGTTCCCCCGTAGGTCTTGGTGAGCCCCTCAGTTTCTATGGCAAACATCCGTTTCTTCCCCTTTGCTTTGCGCGCTTTCGGATTGAGCCTGTCATTTCAAACCTGATTTTTTCCGCTTCTCGACAACGGCGGTTATCGCAGCGAGCGGGCCAACCGGACCGCTCCTTCCCTGTCCAGTTCCCCTTCCATCCGGTAGAGGATTCCGCTGTCGACCCAGAAGAGACAACTCTGCCCGCTGTGAACATTTTTCGCGAAAAGTGCTTCTGTTCCGCCGATGTCCACCTTTTCCATGCGTCCCTCAGCATAGGGCACAACCATCGTCCGCTGCCAATCATCGATGGCGGCCAACTGGCTCCGCAGGTCGGCTGGCAGGATCGGCAGATTGAGCAGTGACTTACGCAGAGCGGCGGCGTCCAGTCCCGGCGGGACCGTCATCTCGGGGCTGGCAAACTGGTCGAGAAGAAAGGCTTGTCCACCCTCTGCCCGTTCATAGACCAAACGCGCTCCGGCGGGTATGCCGACGCGAAAAGCTTTCCCCGATAAATCGGGCGGGATCAGGTCCTGCGCGCCGAGCCCCTCTAGCAGCCGGTTCACTTGATCCGCCTGGAGACGGAACTCAGCGAGGCCGCCCGTAAAGAGGGTCACCGTCTCAGCCCGCCGTAGACCGTTGGGGAGTTGGGAGGGCTGTTTTACGGCAAAGGGGAGTCGCTTTTGGGCCTCGCCAAGGGTGACAGGCAGGAATTCCGGTTTTTCAATGATCTCGACTGCGCCGAACTGCTGGAGATCCACCTCGCCCACGTGGGAACGGATCGTCTGTGCCATCTGGTCCAACTGTTCCTGGGTGATCTTTACCGCCTGCATCCGCTGCACTCGGAATAGAGAGAGAAAATCGGCGGTCGCCTGCTGTACCGGCGGAAGCGTTAATGCGCTCGCCAGCAGGGCTGTAGCCGATGTGGCAACCAGAATCTTTTTCCAGCGACTGTTAAGACTGTTCATATCAAGTTCTCCCCTTGTCGATTGGATAGAATGGACGTTGCCTGGCAAGACTTCCTTTAAAATCAATCTTTCGCTGTTTTTGCCGCGACTATGCATCGGTCATTGCGAAAAAAAACCGCCGCCAGCATGTTGACACGCTGGCGGCGGCGACTTTTCTAAACTTGGCAACGTTGTATTAGGCGAAGGCAAAGCCGATGGCGACGATGGCGTAGGTGGCCAGGAGCATGAGCCCTTCCAGCCAGTTGGTCTCGCCGTCTTTGCTGATCGACTTGGCAATCCAGACGGAAAGCACCATGGCCACCAGTTCGAATTCGTTAAAAACCATGGTCATCGGCTGGCCGAAGATCAGGCCGGCCAAGACCAGCAGCGGGGCGACGAAGAGCGCGATCTGGATGCTGGAGCCGATGGCGATCTCTGTCGCCACTTCGATTTGATTCTTGGCGGCCATCAGGACGGCGCTGCTGTGCTCTGCCGCATTGCCGATGATGGGAATCAAGATGATGCCGATAAAAGCCTCCGGCCAGCCGAGGGTGGCCACGGTGTGTTCGAGCGAACCGACGAGCACTTCGCTGGCGAGGGCGACGGCGATGGTGGAGATGACGAGAACGGCCAGGGCTTTCCGCTTCGACCATCCTTCGCCATGGTTGCCCTGTTGCGGACCCTGCTGTACGTCTTTCCCCGAGCCGGTCAGGGCGCCCGCTCTGGCGCCGGCATGGCGGAAGCCGAAGTAGAGCACCGCAGCGTACACAAGCAGGAGAATGACGGACACCCCGACAGAGAGTTTCACCGATGCGCCGTCGACAGCAGAATGGTAGTGCATAAAGAGGGAAGGCACCAGCATGGCGATTACGGCGAGCAGCAGGGTGGTGGCGTTGATCTTGGCTGTTTCCGTGCAGAAGCGCTGGACGCCGTGGAGCAAACCTCCGACAAGGACCGACAACCCGAGGACGAGCAGGATGTTGCCGATGATCGAGCCGATGATCGACGCCTTGACCACCTCCAGGTGGCCGGCTTTGAGGGCAAACAAAGCGATGATCAGTTCCGTCGCGTTGCCGAAGGTGGCATTGAGAAAGCCGCCCAACTTGGGCCCCATATGTTCGGCCAGTTCCTCCGTCGCATGGCCCATGTACCCAGCCAGGGGCAGGATGCTCAAGGCAGCAGTGAGGAAGGCCCAGCCGCTCTCGGGATCGCTCCAGCGGAAGTAGACCATCAGCGGGAGTGCGATTAAGAGGTAACGTAGGTATTTCATCGAGTCCCCTCCGCAAGTGTTGATTCCAATCTATTTTACGGCATCTTGCCCGGCCTTTTCCAGCAAAGGCGCTGTTTCATCATAAAAAATTTACGTGAGCCTGCGAAGAGGCTCACGGTTCCAAGCTTCGGTATATATTATCGGCGTTCCGGCGATATCCTTCGATTCTGTTCATGTTTCCACCGGGATTCGCCGGTTGAGCACCTCAAGCACCTTTACCCGCCCATCGGAAAAACGAATCGTCCACCGGATGGTATCTTTCCCCATACTCGCTTTTAGAATCGCGCCGTCCGTGCCATCCTCTCCGTTTGGCAGACGCAAAGCCAGCGCGCCGCGTGGACAAACCTTGAGGCATGCCGTGCAGTCCCAACAGAGAGAGGGCTCCCGGTACTGTATTTTGCCGTCTTCCCCAGGCGTCAACAGGTTTCCTGGGCAGATGGCGGCGCACCGGTACCCTCCTCCACAACCATTGCAAAGTTCCCGGTCGATTAACACAACCACCGATACACCCACCCTTCCGGCGAAACGACGCGGCGACTTTGCCGCCGCCGCATCGGTGGTTCTCCCCATGTCGGGTTTAGCCGCGCCCATTCCATATCTACAGGTACCCCAGCGCCTCCAGCTTGCGGATGATACGCCGCGCGCTTTCTTCCGGGGTGGCCCGGTGTGTCTCCACGACCAACTCGGGATCGAGCGGTTCCTCGTAGGGTTCCGTAATCCCGGTGAACCAACGGATCCCCCCGGTCAGCGCTTTCTGGTAATGACCCCTAACGTCCCGGGCCATGCAGGTCTCAAGGGGCGCCTTGAGAAAAACCTCGATAAAATTGCCGCTGTGCTGGGCGCGCACATATTCACGCATCTCCCGGTAGGGCGAAGGAACAGCGGAAATGACAGACACTCCGTTGCGGGACAAAAGTTTCGCCAGGTAGGCCAGCCGCTTGATCTGGTTATACCGCTCCTCCCGGATCAGTCCTGATTCAGAAAACAGGTGCTCACGCACCTCGTCGGCATCAAGGATTTCTACTTTCCGCCTGCGTGCTTCAACCTCCGGCCCGATGATGTGGGCAAGGGTCGATTTTCCACTTCCCGACAGACCCGTCAACCAGAGCGTAAAACCCGACTCTTTCTTGGGAACGGTTTGGTGAAACATCGGACCCCCATCCTTCCGCCCCCGCAACACTGTCCATTCATACCCAGTCCTGTTGTTGACATACCGCAAAAAAGGTCCTGCGTTGTTCTCCACTGTATGCGCCGGGGCTGTCGCCGGTGACGATATGCTCTCTGTCCTGCTCCTACATATCGGAAGTGGACGTCAGCGAGTCATCTGCCCTCTGCTTGGTCTGGATCGGGCATTCGTCTTTCGCGCAAAAATTGCAATGAATGGTCATGTTGGCAATATCCCTTTTCTGCAAGAAAGATTCCGCATTATAAATTTGGACACGGAGGAGATTTTCCTTTTCCTCATTGGAACTGACAAATTCCACTCCGTACCGGAACAATTCTCCCTCTTCCCTTCTCCAGACGATCCGAGCGTTTTCCTTTAATAGGCCCGACAGCCGGGTGCGCAAATGCATGGTGAGTCCCGGATACTCTGTCGCTGTGGGAAAGCGCAGGTGTGACAGCAGTTGGGCGCCGCCTGGGCTGATGTTCACTACACAGAGATCAATGGCATCGCTCTGCCGGATTTGTCCGGCTCTATTTTCCACGGCCAGTCTGACCGTGGCGCATAAAGGTTTGTCTTGCAGAGACAACCGTTGATGTTTTCTTCGCTCTTCGCCCATCGCATGATCCTCCGCCTTCGCCGCTACGTAATCCAGCCCACCATATTACATCCTGATTTTCCCTTTTCTAATATTAATACTGGAGCAATGCCTTTTCGTCAACGAAAATCTATGCCACCAAAAGAAAAAAATCCCCCTTTCAGGTCCGGTAAGGAAAATCGGCCTGAAAAGGGGGATTTGTCTTGTCTACATCCGTCTTCGTCGATTACATGTTTCGTCTGTAACGTCCAACAACAAATCGGTTCGGTTCAGCTTTCCTCACGCCCACTCTCCAATACCTCATTCAGGCTGCCGGTCCGGTAACCGGTCAGGTCGAGTGTCACATAAGTGAAGCCGAGACTTTTCATATAACGGACGACATCTTCGGCATGTTCCGTGATCCTGCTGAGGCTCTCCCGTTCCACTTCGATGCGCAGCAGGCGATCATGAAAGCGCGCCCGCACCTGATAAAAACCGAGACGTTTCAGGTACTGTTCGGCCTTTTCCACCCGGTCCAGACCTTCCAAGGTGATGGGGGTTCCGTAGGGGAAGCGCGAAGAAAGACAAGGGGAGGCGGCCTGGTTCCAGGTGGGAAGGCCAACTTCCTTCGAAAGGGATCGGATCTCCGCCTTCGTCAGCCCAGCCTCCAACAGGGGGCTGCGGACATTCATCCGTCTCGCCGCCGTCATCCCCGGGCGGTAATCGCCCACATCATCGGCGTTGTTGCCGTCGAGGATGAAGGGGATCCGGCGTTCGCGCGCGATTTGCCACAAGGTCTCGAAGAGGGCCGTCTTGCAGTGGAAACACCGATCCGGACCGTTCTTGACGAAAGCTTCCCGTGTAAACTCGTCAGTGGGGACTGTCAACAGCGTGGCGCCGATGCGCCCGGCCAGTTCTTGGGCCTCGGCGATCTGATGCTTGGGCACCGTCTCTGAAATCCCCATAACCGCCAGCGCCCGGTCCCCCAGGACATCATAGGCCGCTTTAAGAAGGAAGGTGCTGTCGACACCGCCGGAAAAAGCGACCAGGACTTGGCCCATTTCCCGCAGCGCCGCCTGTAGCGCAGCATATTTCGCATCCCTTGCTGCAACCGTCGTTGTCGTCATCTGCCCTTATGCCTCCATCGTTAGAGATTGCCCCTACTATTTCGGCGCGCCGACCTTGTCATCCTCCCCACAATCCCATTTCATCATCAAGATCTCTCAATGACGGATCCTGTGCCAGCGCAGCAGGTGATCGGTGAGGCGGCGATAGACGGTCATCAGCAGGAGCACAACCGCGCCGATCACGACGATCCCGGCCACCACCCGGCTGTAATCGGCAAAATCGGAGAAGTACTTTACATACCACCCGAGTCCGCTGGTGGCGCCGATCATCTCGGCGGCGGTGAGCAGAATGAAGGCCATCACGAGGCTGATGGAACCGCCGGAGAGGATATGGGGCATGGCGCCGGGAAACAGCACGCGGGTCAAGAGGTCCCAACGGCTGACCCCCAGCGTTCGGGCCGAGTCGACGAGTCCCCTTTCAACCGACTGGACACCGGCGACCGTGTTGATAAAGAGGGGCCAGAAGGCGCCGATAAAGATGACGAAGACGGAAGAGGCGGTAAAGGTAGGCAACAGGGCGATGGCGTAGGGGATGTAGACGATAGGCGGTATGGGCCCCAACAGGTTGGTGACCGGTTCGATGGCCCGATGCAAGCGGCGTTGCCAGCCGACCACCAGGCCCAGCGGGATGGCCGTCGCCACAGCCAGAAATAAGCCGCTTGCCAGGAGATAAACGGAACTGACGATGCTTTTGCCAAAGACGGAGGCGTCCTCCCAGAGCAGCCGGGCCACCTTTTGGGGAGCAGGAAACAAAAAGGGATCGAGAATGTCCACTGCATTGGTGGCCAGCGCCCAGGCCAAGAAGATGGCGGCCAGGATCAACAGGCGGTCTCGCCAGGTTTGCCCCCCATCTCCGCCGCTCATATCCCTGCCGGTCATATCCCCGCCCCTCCTTCCACCTTCTCCAGTTCTTCCAACAATCCGTCCTGCAACAGCGTCAGGATGTCGTTGCGCAACACCCGGTAGCCCAGATCTTGGGCCATCTGGAACCGTTTGCGCGGGCGTGTGAAGGGAACGTGGAACACCCGCCGAATCCGGCCGGGACCGGGGGAAAAGACAACGACCCGGTCGCCCAGGTAGATCGCCTCGTCGATGTCATGGGTCACAAGGACGACGGTCCGGGGGCGTCCCGATTCCTGGCGCAATCGCAGCAATAGGTCCTGCAGGTAGATGCGATTCTTGGCGTCGACGGCGCCGAAGGGCTCGTCCATCAGATACACTGGCGCATCGAGGGCAAAAGCGCGGGCGATGGCCACCCGCTGCCGCATGCCCCCTGACAGTTCGCCGGGGTATTTGTTCCGGGCTTCGCCAAGCCCCACCAGTTCCAGGTAGCGCTGGGCTGACTCCCGGGAGCCGTCACCGACCTGTCGGAGGGCGAAACGGATATTTTCGAGGGCCGTCATCCAGGGAAAGAGGGAGTAATCCTGAAAAACGACGGCCCGGTCTGGACCGGGCCCTTCGATAGGTCTTCCCTGCAAGGTGATGGCGCCCTTCGTCGGCGATAGCAGGCCGGAGAGCAGGCCGATGGTGGAACTTTTTCCGCAGCCGCTGGGGCCTACCACAGTGATGAACTCGCCTTCCCTGATCTCAAGATCGATGTCTTGCAGGACCCAGCGCTCATCGGCGGGGTACTTCAGGGCGACGGATTCCATGCGCAAAAAGGCCACCAGGGTTCACGTCCTTTCCCGACGAGGTCTTCATCTCTTATTTATAGGTTGTTGACCTTGTATTCAGCCTCTAATCGGCTGTAGGTGGCATTGCCGGGCTCCGCTGCTCTCAGTTGTTCGAGAGCTTCCTTGTAAATGGCCGGTTCGATGAAACGGCTGATATCCAGATCGCTTTGGATGTAGCCGTCCTGCTTCATCGCCTCCCAGAAGGCGGTGAACCGTTTTTTGTCCGGATCAGGGATGCTGTGAATATGCCCGCTGTAGGTCGACTTTTCGAGCAATTCCTTGTCGATCTTCACGTAATTGGCAAGGATGTTGACGGTCTCATCCTGATTCCGGGTGTAGAAATCATAGGCGCGGATCAGCGCCTTGTCGAAGCGGACGAAAGCATCCCTTTTGGCTTTCAGCGTCTCGTCCATCGCCACCACCCGGCAGCAGACGTGACCGGGCATGTAGCTCGATGACCAGTCTGCCACCTTCAACCCCTGCTGCTCCGCCATCTCGGAGAAGGGCGCCCAGACGTTCCCCGCGTCAGCGGCGCCTTTTTTGATGGCTTCGATGACAGCAGCCGGCGAATCCAATTCCATGATCGTGACCTGGCTCTTCCAGTCGATACCGGCCTGGGAGAGCCCGTAGCGCCAGACAGCGTCGCCTGTCGACATGCGGACCGTGGCGATCCGCTGGCCGACAAAACCTTGGGGCGTTCGGAAGCGGTCGACGTTCTCTGGCTTGGCCACAATCCCGTGGCCTTCGCTCTGCATACCGGCGATGACGACGAAAGGCGTTCCCTTGGCGATGAAGGTCTGCGGCGCCGCCGTTCCGAAAGCGCCCGTGTCCAGCTTGCCGCTCTTGATGGCGTTCAACCCCTCGCCGGAGTTCGTGAACTGGAACATCTCCACATCCAGGCCTTCCTGGTCAAAAAAGCCTTTGTCCTTGGCGACGAAAAAGAGGACATCACCCGGGGTCGGCAGATAACCAACGTTCAGCTTGATCTTCGCGCTAGTGGCCGGTGCTGCGGCGTCCTTGGCGGCTGTTTTCTTTTGCCCCTGGGCGCCGCATCCGGCCGTTGCCAGGGCGGTCACAGCGAGGATCATCGCGCCGGCGATCACTTTTCGCAACGCCGGTTTTTGCATCCATTGAATCCATTGAGACCGGTGCATGAATTGCTTCAATTGCTTCACTCTCCATCAATTCGCAGTGCGGCGGTCGCGGGTTACTCTTCCCGCTCCAGCAGGCGTTTGTAGTAAAAACCGGACGTATACAAGGCGGCCGCCGGGTTGTGCCCCAGCACCCGGTCTTTCGTGATCAAGGTGGTCACAGGCGCCTTGGAGTACTTGATGAACAAGGAATCATGGCCGACACAGAGGCCGTTGATCACGTTCAGATCGGTCTGCTCCTGGTTGAGCAGTTCGGCCTGCAGCACGGGATTGCAGAGGGATTCGTGGCATCCCTTCTGGATTTTCAATTCCTCCGGCACGCCGACCTCGGTCTTGTCAACAGCACCCACCTTGCAGAGAACGCTGTAGCCGGTGAGCCCCTTGGCCTCGAGGATCTTGACGAAGGTTTTCGTCTCGTTGATCAGGCCGATGCAGGTGGCGATGCCGATCTTCTTGGCGCCCAGCCGCTTGGCGAAAGCGATGATCTCCTCGACTCGGGTCAGCTTTCCGTAATAGAGGCCTTCGATTTCGGCGGCTACCCGGGCGATGCGGGCCGTTTCCCCTTCTGTCCGGTACGATTCGGTGATGCGATCTATTTGGTCCCCTTCGGCCCCGGAGGTCAGGCAGAAACTCGGAAAGTTCTTTTCACGGCGGTAGCAGTTCAATACACCGCAGTCAGAACAACTCAGCCTTTTGCTGTCATCGTTCACAAGGACCCACTCCTTTGCTTTTTGAACCTTAACCATGAAAACTTACCGCCTTAAAAACCTAGACAGCCGACGAATACCTGATCGAAGTCGCCGTAATCGGCCAATTCGATCACCTCTACCGAGGAGACTGAGGCCTCCAACTCCCGGCGGAGGTCACCGTTCAGCAGCAACGCCTGACCGCCCGTTTTCGAGGTATTGCCGAGAAACTGGATTTTCCCCTCAAAAGCGTCCGGCAAAAGACCGATTTGGATCAGGCTGCGGGCCTGCAGGTGGTAGCCGAAAGAGCCGGCGATAAAGACGCGATCCACATCTTCAGGCCGGACGCCCTTGCTTCGCAGCAGCAGTTCGACACCGGCTCGGATGGCCCCTTTCGCCAGTTGGATCTGGCGGACATCCTTTTGGGTCAGCACGATATCTCCGGCGATCTGGAACACTGGTTTGCCATCGCAGGTGTTCAGCCGCTCCCGCAAGGCCTCGGGTATCTTCGAGCCGTCAGGCCGGACGAAGCGGCCGCGTTTGTCGATGACGCCATGGGCCGCCAACTCTCCGGCGATGTCCAGGAGGCCGCTGCCGCAGATACCGGTCGGCTCGGCCTCTTCAATCGTCTTTACTGTTACCGCGCCATCAGACTCCAGGCGGAAGCGCTCGATGGCGCCCCTGCCGGCGCGCATGCCGTGGGTGATGTTCATGCCTTCGAAGGCCGGACCGGCTGCCGTCGAGGCGGCGGCCATTGCGCCGTCGACGGCGAGGACCATCTCGCCGTTGGTGCCGATGTCGACGAACAGGGTCACCCCCGGCAGTTCCGCCAGCCCTGCCGCCAACATGCCGGCGGTGATGTCTGCGCCCACGTAGGCCGAGAGGATCGGCGGCAGATAGACGAGCGCGTAAGCGGCCACATCCAGGCCCAGCGCTTCGGCCCGCACGTGGTTGCCCCCGGTGATGACAGGCCTGTAGGGGTGTTTTCCCAGAGATGTAGGATCGGTGTCCGTCGCCAAGTGTAGCATGCAGGTGTTGCCGCTGAAGACCACCTCGGCGATGTCGCCACGCTCGACTGCGGCCGCTTCCGTCACTTGGGTGATCAACCGGTTGATCTCCCCAATCAGTTCCCTGTGCATGAGTGCACGCCCAGCGGGGTCGGAAGTGAACTTGATGCGCGACAGCACATCCTGTCCATGCAGGCTTTGCGGGTTCAGGGAGGAAGCGGCGGCCAATTCGACGCCGGAAACCATGTGGACAAGAGAAGCCACCAGCGTCGTTGTGCCGATATCGACGACCAATCCGAACAGGCGGTCTGTCCTGTCTCCCGGCTCCGTGGCCACCAAGGCGCCGCCGGCCAGAACACGGGTCTCGCCGGCCGCGTCATCATAGGCTTTCGCAAAAAAGGGATCGATGGCGACAGGGCGCGCCTGACCATGGCTGATGATTTTCAGTGATTGTGTGGATATGCGCTGGGGGATTTCCACCTCGATGTCACCGGTGACGAGAGCCTCACAGGCGAGCACCCAGCCCTCTGCTTCCGCTTCCGGCGTCAGGTGATGCGTCCCCCCGGGCTGCGCGAAGGGACGGAAGCGCTCCGCCAGTCTTACCTTGCACTTGCCGCAGGTTCCCGCGCCGTTGCAGGGGGCTTCGATGAGCACACCTGCTCTTCGCGCCGCCTGGAGGATGGTCGTTCCTGCTTCTACTTGAATCGAGTCCCGGGACGGAAGAAAGAGGATATGCACCTGTTTAGCCACGCTGTTATGTCTCCTTCACCACCTGGGTCATCGCCTGAAGGACCCCAATGGAGGTAGAGGTGCTCAGACCGCAGGCTGGCGCGATGATGTCAATGCCGTCATGGACGAGCCGGCGGGTCTGGTCGGCCACCTTTTGGGCATCGCCAAACTCCAGCAGATAAGTGCTGAGATTGCCCATGGTCGTCAGTTCGGGATACTCCTCTTTGAGCAAACGCAGGTTGACCATGGCGTCGGTGCTGATCGCATCCCCTTTGATACGAGGGATCAGGTGTTTCACCGATTTCATGTCTCCGCAGATGTGGACGATGGCTGCGCCCCCGCGGTTGTGGATCCCGTCGATGACCTTATTCAGGTAACGAAGGGCGTATTCTTCAAACATCTTGGGACCCAGGATCTCACCAGTCGCCGTCGGATCGCCGATGGAGATGACCCGAACGCCGGCGTCGATCAAGCCTTCGGCATAGGCGATGAGGTGGTCGCTCACATAGTCGATCACCCGATGGGCCTTTTCCCGGTCCTTGCGCAGTTCTTTCAGAAACACCATGGGGTCGACGATGGAAGCGGCCGTGCTGATCGGACCGGTCAGGTTGCCGATCACCGGGATGTCAGGATGGCTGCGGCTCAACCGCCAGGCTGCCTGGATCACCTTCTCGATCCGGCCCGAAGCCGGCAGTTGGCCCGGTTTTTTGAAGGGCACCGCCGAAACGGATGGGTAGGCTTCCTTCTCGATCTTCGGTTCGCAGGCCAGGCTGCCGAAGTGGATGTCCGAGCCGAACATCTCCGCCTCGACGGTCATGCAAAAGGGGATGCCCAGATTCTCAAAACCGGTATGTTCGTGGATATCGTAGGCCAGTTCCGCCATCAGCCTGTCGTCGTGATGGGCTTCCGGCAGGGTATGGCCGCTTTGACGCATCACATCGACGATGGCGGCGTTCATCATGCCGCCGGGACAGACAACAGGCGGCCGGTCCGTCTTCTCCCTGCGCAACACACGCAGCAACCGTTCTTTGGGGCTGATGGAACTCACCCTGTCTCCCCGCTTTCGCTGAAAAAATACTCCCATATCATTCGTCCATTGACCGCTCTGAAGGTTCCGTTATCTTCCGGCTGCCACGCCCGGCAGGCGCAGTACTTCCGGGTCAATGGGCCATCCTACTTCCCGCACCGTGTCCACCATGGCGTGGATGTTGGCAAAGGGCGTCTCCGTCGGCAAGCTGCAACCGGAAGCAACGATATACCCTTTGGGGCTGTCGCAGGCCTGGGCGATGCACTGGAGAACCGCTTCACGCACGTCCTCAGGACGCCCCTGCAGCATCGTCTCAGAAGGTTTCACATTTCCCATCAGCCGCACCTTGTGGCCAACCTTCTCTTTTGCCTCCAGCAGGTCGGCGTCATTGTCGATGCTGATGCAGTCGGCGCCGGCTTCGACCATGAGGTCCCAGATGCGGTTTGTCTTGCCGCAGATGTGCAGGGTGACCGTTTTGCCGCGGGAGTGGATGTAGTCGATGAGCCGCTTCAGGTAGGGGAAGGAAAATTCTTTGAACTGACGCGGGCTGATGACGGTGCTGGAGGACATGGCGTCGGTGAGGCTGGGAACGCCGCCGGCATCGAGTATGGCCTTGGCGTAGCGCAGGCTCGTCTCCAAGGAGACCTCGCAGAGCTTATGCACCGCTTCGGGGTTGCGCAGGGTCAACCGGACCAACGTCTCGGCGCCGATCAGAAAGGAGGCGTTGGTGAAAGGGCAGGTCAGCGCCGCCGTTACGGTCACTTCCGTTCCCACCGCGTCTAGGGTGCGCTGCAATGCCTCCAGGTGGTGCGGCAGGTTCCCATCCCGTTCCGGCTCGGCCGGCGCGAGGCGGTCGATCTCGGATACGTCGGTAATGGCCGGCGCCGCCAGATAGGCTGTCTCGTCATCAGGATAATGGACGCTGGCGCCCATCGCTTCGGCCTGGGTGTAGAGATCGGTAAAAATCCGGATGATATCGTAACGGAACAACCGGTAGGCCTCGGTGTGCGCCCGGGCCAGCAACTTGCCGTTGCCGCGAAACTGGGAGATCTTCGCGCCGATGACGCGGGCCGCCGTGTTGCCCACGATGGGCACACAGGGCAAACGGTCGACGGCCTCTCCCCGGTTGTAGGCGGCCAACCGTTCAATGGGGGTCATGGTCTCTACATCCCAGCGGGGTTTGTACATTGTCGTTGTCAACTGACCAGCCTCCGCGCAAGTTTTACGGCGTCAGCCGCGTTGGCGGCATAGCCGTCGGCGCCGATCTGGTCGGCGAAGCGCTGGGAAATGGGTCCGCCGCCGACGATCACCTTAAAGCGGTTGCGGATCTGCCGCGCTTCCAGCAGCCGGACGACCTCGCCCATGCCGTCCATGGTGGTCGTCATCAAGGTGGAGATGCCGATGATCTGGGCGCTCACCTCATGAGCCCGTTCTACAAACCGCTGGGGCGGCACATCGCGCCCCAAGTCATGGACCTCGAAGCCGGACGTTTCGAGCATGATCTTGACCATGTTCTTGCCGATGTCATGAGTGTCGCCTTCAATCACCCCTATGACAACCTTGACCTTCTCCCCTTCCTCGCGCGGTTTCAGGTAGGGCCTGAGCACCTCTAAACCGGCGTACATGGCGTCAGCGCACATGAGGATCTCGGGAATGAAGTACTCTTCCTGTTCAAAGAGTTCGCCCGCCCGGGCCATGCCGTGGGCGAGCCCCTGATCGATGGCTTCATAGGCGTCGATGCCTGCTTCAATCACCTGATGACTCGTCTCGACCGCCTTCTCCTCATCCATGTCGAGGACGGTGTCCGATAAATCTTGAAGCAATTTACTTTTCAGCTCCGCCAAGGGCGAAACCCTCCTTCTCTGTAAGTAAAAAAGGCCGGGCAGGGGCGCGCCGTATATCCTGCGCTTCCCTGACCGGCCTCCAGTATGTCTGGTCGACCAGCTTCTACGATTGTAAAACTCTTACTGATCCTTGGAAATTTCAGCAGGTGACGCCTGCTTCTGAAATCCCTTCGTGTTTGCCGCTTACACTGCGGCCAGCGCTTGTTCGATGTCGGCGATGATGTCGCTCACATCTTCCAGGCCGATGGAGAGGCGGATGAAGTCATCGGTGACACCCGTCAGTTGCTGCTCTTCCGGTGTCAACTGGGAATGGGTCGTCGTGGCCGGATGGATGGCCAGGGACTTGGCGTCACCCACATTGGCCAAGTGGGAGAGAAGCTGCAGCTTGTCGATGAAAGCCCGGCCCGCTTCCCGGCCGCCGGCGATGCCGAAGCCGAGGATGGCGCCGTAGAGGCCTTCCCGGTGATACTTCTTGGCGATGTCGTGGGAGCTGTGGTCATCCAGCCCGGGGTAGTTGACCCAGGTGACTTTCGGGTGGTTTTGCAAAAAACGGGCCACTTCCAGGGCGTTTTGGCTATGCCGCTCCATCCGGATCGGAAGCGTTTCGGCGCCTTGCAGGATCTGGAAGGCGTTGAAGGGGCTCAGAGAAGCGCCGAGATCGCGCAGGAGTTGGACGCGGACCTTGATGATATAAGCGACAGGACCGAAGGTCTCGGCGTACTTCAGCCCATGGTAGCTCGGATCGGGCTCAGTGAATTCGGGGAAGTTGCCGTTGGCCCAGTTGAAGCGGCCTGCGTCGACGATGACCCCGCCGATGGAGGTCCCGTGACCGCCGATGAACTTGGTCAGGGAATGGACGACAATATCAGCGCCGTGCTTGATGGGTTGGACCAGGTAGGGCGACGGCAGGGTGTTGTCGACGACCAGCGGCAGGCCGGCTTCATGGGCGATGTCGGCAACAGCTCTGAAGTCGAGGGTGTCCAGCTTGGGGTTGCCTACCGATTCGGCGTAAATCGCCTTGGTCTTCGGGGTGATCGCCTTCCGGAAGTTTTCCGGATCCTTCGGATCGACGAAGCGAACGGTGACACCGAGTTTGGGGAAGGTGTAAGCAAAGAGGCTGTATGTTCCGCCATAAAGGCTGTTGGCAGCGACAATTTCATCACCGGCGTGGGCGATGTTCAGCAAGGCCAAGGAGATGGCGGCCTGCCCCGACGAGACGGCGAGCGCGGCCACGCCCCCTTCGAGGGCGGCGATGCGCTGTTCCAGCACGTCGGTGGTGGGGTTCATGATGCGCGTATAGATGTTGCCGAACTCTTTCAAGCCGAAGAGATTGGCAGCGTGATCGGTGTCCTTGAAGACGTACGACGTGGTCTGATAGATGGGGACGGCCCGGGATCCGGTGGTGGGATCGACGGCCTGGCCGGCGTGAAGGGCTTTCGTGAAAAATCCTTTTTCAGCAGCGCTCATAAGAGTAAAACCCCCTGTATGTTTTTAGATTCCGTCGCCGTACAGCCCTTCAAGCAGCGGGAAGCGGCGTTTCTCCGTCCGTTCGATCTGAACGATCCGGCCTTTTTGGATGACAATAACAACCTCGCCATAGCGGAGTCCGCCGACAGCTTCGATGATGCGTCGGCGCAGAGACGATTGTCCCTGTCCCTGCGCCGTTCCGGGATTGGTTTCCGGGGCTGCCGGTTTGGTTCCCTTTATCGCCTCGTCAGCGTCGAAGCGTATCTTCTCCAGTTTGTTCATCTGGATGATGTGGGCGTCTTGCAACACCAGAGTTACCGTGCCGAAGGTCATGGCGCGAATCTCTTTCTCGATCCGCGCCAGCACTTCTTGGGGGATCGACGGAGGTTCCTGTGCGCTTCTCCGTTCGCTGTTTTTCATCACACCTTTACCCCCCACCTAAATCTTTACTAATCCGATTTGATTGCTTTGATTTAAGGTGAGTATAGGACGGGCAGGAATCAAATGTCAATAGGCAGTATCTTTGCTAGTCGGAAGTGTCTTACCTTCGGTGATTACGATTCCTGGAAGAGGGGGGTGCTCAGATAACGCTCCCCCGTGTCGGGCAAAACAACGACGATCAGCTTGCCGGCATTTTCCGGCCGTTTGGCGATCTGCAGGGCCGCGTAGGCCGCCGCGCCCGAAGAGATCCCCACGAGGAAGCCCTCCTCACGGGCGATGCGCCGGCTCGTTTCAAAGGCCTCTTCATTGCGGACCTTGTAAATCTCGTCGGCAACCTCCAGATCCAAGACCGGGGGAACGAAGCCGGGTCCGATGCCTTGAATCTTGTGGGGTCCCGGTTGACCGCCGGACAGCACGGGCGAATCAAAGGGCTCGACGGCGATGACCTGGAGCCCGGGTTTACGCGCCTTCAGCGTTTCTCCCACGCCAGTGATGGTGCCGCCGGTGCCGACGCCCCCGACAAGGATATCCACCTTGCCGTCCGTATCGGCCCAGATCTCCTCGGCGGTCGTTGCCCGGTGGATTTTCGGGTTGGCGGGGTTGATGAACTGCTGGGGAATGAAGGCGTTGGGGATCTGGGCAGCCAGTTCCTCTGCCCGGCGCACAGCGCCTTTCATCCCTTCCGTTCCAGGGGTCAGCACCAGTTCAGCGCCGTAGGCTTTTAGCAGGTTCCGGCGCTCAATGCTGAAGGTCTCCGGCATAGTCAGAATGACCCGATAGCCGAGGGCAGCCGCCACAAAGGCGAGGGCAATGCCGGTGTTGCCGCTGGTCGGCTCGATGATCACGGAGTCTTTATGGAGCAACCCTTTTTCTTCGGCGTCTTTGATCATCGCGTAGCCGATACGGTCTTTCACGCTGCCGCCGGGATTGAAGTACTCCAGCTTGGCGACCACGTCCGCTTCCAGCCCTTCGGTCACGCGGTTCAGCCGAACAAGCGGCGTTTTGCCGATCAGGTCAGTGATATTGTTGGCAATTTTGGCCATGGAAAACATCCTCCTTCATTTTTCCGTGTCGTTCATACACATCGCTAGTGGTATATCGGCGCGACCTCGCACCGCTTAGCAAAACACCTGTGAAGGATACACCTATATATCCGTAGGTTTTTTGAAAGTCCCTACATCCGTTGCCCCGGTCGTCATGAACTGCTTGGCTGCAGCGGACGGGGAAATCGTTGATACAGTCCATGCCACTCCCCCTTATCTAGACAAAAAGAGGCCAAGGGTTTCGATCCCTGTCTTGGATCGAAGCGCCTCGGCCTCCGGTCTATCCGGTCAGCGTTGGTTAATTCCGAGTTTTTCGATTTACATTTATGATATTAAAGGCTGTCGGGTTATCTGTCAATCACCATTTTCGTACGCAGATGAGAATTTTTCAGGCCAAGGCCTGCTCCAGATCATTGATTAAATCGTGGACATTTTCAATCCCGACGGACAACCGCAACAGGCGGTCGTTAACGCCGCAGCGCCGGCGGATATCCTCGGGGATATCGCCGTGGGTCTGGCGTGCCGGGAAGGTGAGCAGCGATTCAACGCCGCCCAGGCTTTCGGCAAAAGAGATCATTTTGATCCGCGACAGCGTCTCCGGGACTTTTCCGGCATCGCGAAGGGTAAAGGATATCATCGCCCCAGGCCCGCCGGCCTGCTGAAAATGAACCTCTCTGCCTGGGTGATTATCGAGGCCGATATAATACACCTGTTCCACAGCGGGATGGGATGACATCCAGCGGGCGATGGCGCTCGCGTTTTCCTGCGCCCGGTCCAGTCGTATTCCCAAGGTCTTCATGCCGCGCACAAGCAGCCATGAATCAAAAGGGCCGAGGATGGCGCCGGTGGCGTTTTGATAGAAAGCCAGCTTTTCACCAAGTTCTTCTGTGGCGGCTACGGCCAGACCGGCCACCACATCGTTATGTCCACCCAGATACTTCGTGCCACTGTGAACGACGATATCGGCGCCAAACTCGATGGGCCGCTGCAAGTAGGGGCTCATAAAGGTGTTGTCGACGATCAACAATAATTCGTGTTCGTCGCAAATCCGCCGGATTTGCCGGAGATCGGTGACTTTCATCGTCGGGTTGGTGGGGGTTTCAACCAATATCGCCTTCGTCCGGGCCGTAATCGCTTTGCTCACCTGTTCCGGATCACTCGTATCCACATAGTTCGCCGTAAACCCCCAGGGACGAAAAACCTGGTCTAGGAGCCGGTAGGTCCCCCCGTAGAGGTCTTCACAGAGAATGAAATGATCTCCGGATCTAAAGAGTGACATAACGGCGGTGATCGCCGCCAGGCCAGATGCAAAGGCCAGTCCGCGTCGCCCGCCCTCCAGTTTGGCGATCAGCTCTTCGAGAACCTGACGGGTGGGGTTCCCCGAGCGGCTGTAATCAAAGCCGGTGCTTTCGCCCAAAGCCGGATGACGGAAGGTGGCCGACTGGTAGATGGGGAAACTAACGGCGCCTGTGCCTGCGTCTTTGCCGTTGCCCCCCTGGGCCAACAGTGAATCGATGCGCATATGCGAAACCTCTCCTTTTCGTGATTGATTCTTCATCTGTGCGCTATTTATCTGCCCAAACAAAAACGGTCTTCTCTGAAAGAGAAGACCGTCATAAAGACAGGGCAAGTCTTATCTTTCAGGGTTTCCCCTGCAGGAATTGGCACCATGCAGGCATGCCTGCTGGTTGCCGGGCTTCATCGGGCCAGTCCCTCCACCAACTCTTGATAAGAGCGTCTTATTCGATTTTTCCGGCGTCAACCGGATTGACTATACATTACCGGGAATCACAGTCAGACGTCAAGAGTTTTTTTCGCTGATTAGACAAATACTTTTCTTTGCGAAAAACCTCCCTTTCCTTGACAGGATTCCCCACCCCTTCTATCATGGAGTCTAGTAAAAAAATAAGATATTCCGACTTAGATAGTCGGTTTTTTGCAGTAAGGAGTGTGTTTTCTATGGAACGGATTGCCCAGGATGTGACCGCATTGATTGGAAATACGCCGATGGTTCGACTGCGCCGGATTCTTGGATCGGCAACTGCCGGCGATGCTGTTGCGCGCGGCGGCGCTAACGGCGGTGACGGGAAATCCGTCGCTGACAGCGGCGCTGTGACGGAGATCATCGCCAAGTTGGAGTACTTCAACCCCGGCGGCAGCGTGAAGGATCGCATCGGCCTCAACATGATCAAGGACGCCGAAGAACGGGGCTTGTTGCGACCTGGTGCTGTCATCGTCGAACCGACAAGCGGCAACACCGGCGTTGCCCTGGCCATGGTGGCCGCCGTCCGCGGCTACCGGCTGATCCTGACCATGCCGGAGACGATGAGCGTCGAGCGCCGCAATCTTCTAAAGGCCTTTGGCGCCGAATTGGTGCTCACCCCCGGCGCCGAGGGGATGCGCGGCGCTGTGCAAAAGGCGGAGCAGATCGTGAAGGAGACCCCTGGCGCGATCATGCCCCAGCAGTTCGCCAACCCCGCCAATCCCGCCATCCACCAGGTGACCACCGGCGAGGAGATCTGGCGAGACACAGACGGCAGGGTGGACATCTTCGTCGCCGGCGTCGGCACCGGCGGCACCATCACGGGAACGGCCAAAACACTGAAACAGCGAAACCCCAACCTCCAGGTCATCGCTGTCGAGCCGGCGGGGTCTCCCGTCCTTTCCGGCGGCAAACCGGGCCCCCACGGGATCCAGGGCATCGGCGCCGGCTTCATCCCGGATGTCTATGACAGCGGTCTCATCGATGAAATCCTCCCTGTCGCTGACGCCGACGCCCTCGCAACCAGCCGCCGCCTGGCCCGGGAGGAGGGGCTGCTCGTGGGCATCTCCGCCGGCGCCGCCGCCTTCGCCGCCATCGAGGCGGCCAAGCGACCGGAAAACCGGGGCAAGCGCATCGTCGTCCTCCTGCCCGATACGGGGGAACGCTATCTGAGCACAAGCCTGTTTTCTGAAGGGTAAAATCGCCCTTTCCCGTTGACTTTAGGCCATGGCTCCCCTATTGTAGGAGAGGAATGTTAGGGTTGGGGGAGTTGCCATGGAAAACCTGTATATCGTCGCCGTCATTCTCGGAATCGTGGAAGGCCTCACAGAGTTCATTCCCGTGTCTTCAACAGGGCACATGATCCTCGTCGGCAGCCTCCTTGGCTTTGAGGGGGATAAAGCGGCCACCTTCGAGGTCTTCATCCAGTTGGGCGCCATCCTGGCGGTCCTCGTCCTCTACCGGGACCGTTTCTTAAACCTGATCTTAAACCTCTTTGCTGACGGCATCCGTTTCGATGACCGGGGCTTTACCATCTGGCATGTGGCCATCGCCATGGCGCCGGCTTGCATCCTCGGTTTCTTCTTTCACAAATCGATCAAGGGGCTTTTCTCCGATCAATCCGTCGTCATCGGTCTCGTCCTGGGCGGCCTTTTGATGCTGGCGGCTACCTGGTGGCGTGGTCCCCGTCGCCCGGTTGACGATCTCGAACGGATCAACTACCGCCAGGCGCTCTTCGTCGGACTTGCTCAGTGCCTCTCCCTCTGGCCCGGTTTTTCCCGGTCCGGCGCCACCATTTCCGGCGGCATGCTGGCTGGCATGACCTCGGCCGTAGCCGCCGAGTTTTCCTTCATCGTCGCCGTGCCGATGATGACCGTCGCCACGGGCTATGACATGTTGAAGTCTTACCAGTTCCTCGATGCGTCCGACCTGCCCTTTTTTGCCCTCGGCTTCGTCGTTTCCTTCGTCGTCGCCTGGGCGGCCATCGTCTGGTTCTTAAAGCTGCTGCAGCGGATCGGTTTGGCGCCGTTCGCCTACTACCGCTTCCTCGTGGCGTTGCTCTACAGCGTTTTGGTGATCCTGTAAAACCGAGGCTGCTTCACTGTTACATAGGGTGTGAAAACGGAAAAAGGGCGTGGCCGCTGCCTCAGCGACCAGCCCTTTTTTTGTTGCCCTTCGCTAGTAATCCTTTGAAATCTCGGGTATCGTGTCGATCTCCTGGAGCCCGCTGATGCCGTCAATCTCTTGAATCTCATCAACAGCCTCAGGGTCCCCCTGGGAGTTTTGCAACCCTCTTTTTTCGTCACCCTTTGCAGGGGTTTGCCCGGTATTCCCGGCTAGTGACTTTGGATGAAGCGGCATGGCCTCCAACCTCCTTTGTCTTCAGGGGTTAGTATCACCTTCCGCGAGCTTCCTATCACCATCAGGATGGTTTGCTTAGAGAATAGATAACAAGGATCTTCTTCGGGCAGCGCGGCCCGGTTTCATAACGGGATCACTTCGCTTTACTGATCAACCGGTTCAACCGGCCGAGAACCTCCTCAGAGCTTTTCTCCAACTCAGCGAGCATCTGCTGGGCCACATCGTGTTGACCGGCGCGGAAAGCGTCAGCCGCTTTCATGGCAAATTCATGGACACGGGCGTGGGGACCGTCGAGGGAGACAAAGTCGGGGTCTTGCTTAAAGGGGTTGTCGGCGCCGAAGTACCATTTGCCCAGGCGGCAGTGGTGGTGAGAGGTCACTTCCTCGGGGTTGACCTGTTCATAGCCTTTGAGCATGTTCTGGATGCGGATCTTCCAGAGCAGGTGGTCAGACTTGGCCTTCTCCAGGAGTTCAGCGGCGCTCATGACGGCGCGAACGTCGGGCAATCGAAACTTCTGCACCGAACCGGCCAATTCGACGGCCATGGCGCTCGTCTCTTCTGTCGCTGCCGCAATCGTCTCCATGCTGGCTGATGTCTCCTCTGTCGCCGCCGCTACCGTCTCTGCCCGCTCGGCTGTCGCTTCAATGACAGAGGAGATGGAATCGATGAGACGGATGATGCGGTCAGAACTGGCTACTTCCTCATTGGTCAGGGTTACGATGCCGTCGATGGCCTTTTCCGTCCCTTGCACGGCCTGGAGGATCAGTTGCAAGGCCTCGCCGGCCTCTTTGACGACCGCAGCGCCTCGTTCCGCTTCGCTGTGGCTCTGCTGGGTAGCGGTAACAGCAGCAGCGGCGCTCTCCAACACCTTGGTCACCAGTTCGGCCACCTCGCCGGCCCCCCGGTTTGACTCCTCGGCCAGTTTGCGCACCTCGTCAGCGACGACGGCAAAGCCGCGACCGGCATCACCGGCGCGGGCCGCCTCGATGGCCGCATTGAGCGCCAGCAGGTTGGTCTGAGCGGCGATGGCCGTGATCGTCTCGGTCATCCGGTTGATCTCTCGGGAGTAACGGTCCAGGGCGTCCATCATCGCTTCCGCCTCTTTGGTTCTATCCTTGATCGTCAGCATGTGTTCAATGGACTTGGCGACTGTCTGCCGTCCCCGCTCAGCCGCAGAAAGGGTCTGCCGGGAGTTGTCGGCTGCAACGGACGCCTGATTCTTCGCCAATTGGATCAAGGAAGACAGTTCGAGCAACACCTCTGACGCCTCAAGGGCTGCCATGTTGCCTTTGTCGGCGTTATGGGCCACCTCTTGAATGTTGCGGGCCACATCCTGGACGGCGCCTGTCACCTGCTGGGCCGAAGCAGCCATCTCTTCTGCGCCGGCCGCCATCTCCTCGGAGGACTTGCGCACCATGGAGACGATTTCCGCCTGGCGCCGAATCATTAGGTTGAAACCGGCCACCGACTGACCGATCTCATCGGTCGAATGAACGGCGCCATGGACCGTCAAGTCTCCGGCGCCGGCCCGGGCCATCAGATCCTGGAGTTCGACGAGCGGACGCGCCATCCGGCGGGCAAACCAGACGCCGACGACCCCGGCGAGCAGCAGCGCGGCCAGGGAGGAAAGGATAATCTGACGAGCGATTGACTGCTTCACTTCCTGTAACGACGATTTCTCCCTCGCTGTCCCCAACACGCCGATGACGGCCCCGTCGGCGCCGATCAACGGCGCATAACCGGTTATGTAGTCGCCGTCCAACCCTTTATTGAGCCCAATGAAGGGCTTTCGTTCCGCAAATATGCTGTTGATGATGTCATCTGCCGTGATCTGGCTGCCGGTGATCCGTTGTCCCGCCTTGTCGACGATGGATGTGGCCACCCGCTCCTTGTCGAGGAAGAGGCTGAACTCAGCGTCGAACATCTCCTTCGCCTCATCGACGATATCGTTTTTGCTGACCACATAGCCCGTCGAGAGCACCCCGATCAGCCGCCCCTGATCATAGATGGGCGCGCCGGCGCGGACAGACAGGCGGACTACCTTGCCCTGTTCAATACCGGTAAAGGTCTTGCCTTCGAGCGCGCGCGCCACGTTGACCTGATTGGCGATGTTGTCATCGGCTTTAGGAAACCTGTCCGGCTCATGGGTTCGGATGATGGCGTTTCCGGCAGCATCGGTCACGACCAGATAATCGAGGTTCCCTTTTTTCATCATCGGCGTCGTCGCTTGCAATAAAGCTGAAAAATCACGGTTTTTTGTTCCGGCGACGATAGCAGGGTGAGTGGCCAGGTTGGCGGCATGGGCCAAGGCCTGGCTCTTATAGTTTTCGAGCAGGCTATTGAAACCGACCAGGTTTTTCTCCGTCTGCCGGGCGAAGTTCCGTTCAAAGGCTTCGCTCGTCGTCATCCAGGAAAAAAGGGCCACGACCGTTATCGTGACAAGGAGAACGCCGACGATGACGAGAATCAGTTTGGCCTGGATACTGCGTAACAACCGCAACATGCACCGCCTCCTTAAACTGTTGTCGACCACCTCATTAGACTATCGGGCAAAGCATAGACAGAACTGAGAAAAAGTTTTCGGCGAAATTAGTTTTTATCTTACCTTCCTTCTGTGAGAGAGGCAACGGATAAATGATAGATCGGATAAATAAAAAGCCCCTAGAACGCTCCGGGGGAAGCGAACCAGGGGAATTCGACAGCTATGAAGACAAGATCAGGAAGTCATTCTCTGCTTCACAGGTTGGTCACATTCAGCCCTAAATCGTGAAGCATCTGGATATCCTCGGCCACCGTCCGCCCGCTCGTCGTCAGGTAGCTGCCTACGAGGGCGGCGTCAGCGCCGGCCATAAAACAAAGGGACTGCAGGTTGCGCAGCGCCCCTTCCCGTCCCCCGGCCATGCGGATGCGGGCCGACGGCAGGATCAGCCGGTAGAGGGCGATCGATTTGAGGATCTCCAGCGGGGCGATGACCGGCTGCGCTTCCATGGGCGTCCCGGCGATGGGATTGAGGATGTTGATCGGCGCCGATTGAATGCCCAGATCGCGGAGTTCAAAAGCCATATCGATGCGATCATCAATCGTCTCTCCCATGGAAAAGATCCCGCCGGAGCAGACGGCCATGCCGGCAGCCTGGGCGGCCTGGATGGTGGCGATCCGTTCGTCATAGCTGTGGGTAGTGCAGATCTGCGGGAAGAAGCGGCGCGACGCCTCCAGGTTGTGATGGTACATGGTGACGCCCGCTTCAGCCAGACGGCGCAGTTGGGCCTCATTCAGGATGCCCAGGGAGGCGCAGAGGCCGAGCTTCGTTTCCCGGCGGAGCCTCTCGTAGATGGCGAGCACCGGCTCCAGTTCGGCGTCGTCCATCCCCCGCCCGCTGGCGACCAGGGAAAAGCGGTGGGCGCCTTCCGTCTCCATCGTCTTCGCCCGGGCGACGATGGCGTTGGGATCCAGCAGGTCGTAAGTTTCGACACAGGCCTGGTGGTGGGCCGACTGGGCGCAAAATCGGCAGTCCTCGGAACAGGCCCCCGATTTGGCGTTGACGATGGAACAGAGATCCACATTTCCGGCGCCGAAATGATCGCGCACACGGCGGGCCAGGTCCATCAACGAGTATATGTCGCTGCCTTCGATTCCGGCGAGCTTGCCGGCTGTCTCCCGGTCCAGGACCTCGCCGGCAAAAAGGGCGGCTTCCGTTTGTTTGATGATCGATTGCATGGTGTCATCGTCCTTTCGGTCTCGCTTGTTTTGCTTTGTTTACCCGTGCTTAGGCGCTGCGCCTTCCCTGCTGCGAGTTGCCTTCCTGTTTTTCTATTTTTATGACTTTAATGAAGCCCTTCTTGAGTCGCAAGATCGAACGATTGTAAACCGATACTATGTAATCCGGTTGACGAATTGATTATACGCGCCATCCTTATCCCTGTCCATAGGGTCCTGCCTCTTCCCTGTTTAATCCGTTCCTGCTGTTTCTGTTGTTTCTGTTTTTCCTGCCTCCCTCCTTTTCCCCTTCTTGCGTCATGCTTAATTTCTTGTTACCCTTGATCTAGACACCGCTTACGCGTTATACTATCGATTCATTGTTTTTTTCCGCGAAAGGGGGACTCGCCCTTGTTGATTCATCATGACATCCTGCTCTTTTTGGCCCAGCGGATGACGATCGTCATCACCATCTCCTTTTTGCTTTCCCGACACCCGGCCATCCGCCGCTTTTTCGCCAACCGGACGACAACCCGGGAGGATGTGTACCGGCTGATCGTCATCTTCGGCGGTCTATCCATCATTGGCACCTATGCGGCGATCCCCATCGACGGCGCCCTGGCCAACTCGCGGGTCATCGGCCCCGTGCTGGCCGGCCTGCTCGGCGGGCCTCTCGCCGGTTTCGGCGCCGGCCTGATCGGCGGCGTCCACCGCTTTGCCATGGGCGGCTTCACCGCGCTGGCCTGCGCCATCTCCACGATCACGGAAGGCCTACTGGCCGGTCTGATCCGACGCTACCACCCGCAAGCCCTAAGCGGCACCGGCGCTATGATCACCGGTCTGATGGCGGAGACGATCCAGATGCTGATCATCCTGGCTGTGGCACGGCCCTTCGAAGACGCCGTCCTGCTGGTGAGCCATATCGCCCTGCCCATGATCACCGTCAACGCCGTCGGCATCGCCGTCTCGGTCATGCTGATCCAGGATATCCGCTCCCAGGAGGAGCAGGCCGGCGCGCTGGAGGCGCAAAAATCGCTGCGCATCGCCAACATCACCCTGCCCTTGCTCCGCCGCGGCCTCAACGAATCGTCGGCCCTGGCCGTGGCCAACGTCGTCAAAGACATGACCGACCTGGACGCCGTCGCCTTGACCGACCGGGAGAAGATCCTGGCCCACGTGGGCCTCGGCGCCGACCATCACCTGGCCGGACAGCCCATCCTCACCCGGGCCACCGAGGAGGCCTTGCAGACCGGCGGCCCAGTCGTCGCTTCTTCCCAGGATGAGATCCACTGCGCCCATCCAGGCTGCAATCTCCACGCCGCCGTCATCGTCCCCCTACTGAGCAAGGACAAGCCCGTGGGCACCCTCAAGCTCTACCGGACCAAACAGGTCGGCATCGTCGATGAGGAGTTGGCGAAAGGTCTCGCCCACCTGTTTTCCACCCAACTGGAGATCGCCGAACTGGAACGGCAGGCCCGCCTGGCTGCGACGGCCGAGATTCGCGCCCTCCAGGCCCAAATCAACCCGCACTTCCTCTTTAACGCCCTCAACACGGTGGCCTCCTATGTGCGCACCCACCCGGAAACGGCGCGGAACCTCCTGATCCAGTTGGGCGATTTTTTCCGCAAAAACCTGCGCGAACCCTCCCAATTCGTGTCCCTTCGCGAAGAGTTGGCTCACATCGAGTCCTATCTCGCCCTCGAACAGGCCCGTTTTGAAGACCGTCTCCAAGTCATCCATGACATCGAAGAGGTTGCCCTCTCCTGCCCCATCCCTCCCTTGCTCTTGCAGCCGCTCGTCGAAAACGCCTTGCGCCACGGCCTGCTCCCCTTGCGAGAGGGCGGTTCTGTCACCATCCGGGCGCACCGCCACGCGGACGGTCATGTGGACATCTCCGTCGAGGATGACGGCGTGGGCATGACGCCGGAAAAGGTGGAACAATTGCTGGTACGGAACGGGTCCGCGCCCTGCGCTGTTTCCGGCGGCATCGGTCTGCGCAACGTTCATGAGCGCCTGCGCAGCATCTATGGTCCCGATTACGGCCTGCGCATCGAATCGAAGCCCGGCCTGGGCACCATCTGCGCCCTGCGCATCCCCGATAAGGACATCTCCCTGTTGATGGCCAGCTAGACGGTCAGGAGGGAATAATTGATGATCATTCGCGCCTTTATCGTCGATGATGAAGCCCCTTCCCGCCGGGAACTGCGCTTTTTATTGGAAAAGCTCCCTGACTGCCGCGTCGTCGGCGAGGCCGACGGCGGAGAGGAAGCCCTGGAAATCCTGGCAGACCTTCCGGTCGATGTGCTCTTTCTCGACATCCAGATGCATGACCTCGACGGCCTGTCGGTGGCGCGCAAACTCCTGGAACAGAACCGCCTGCCCCTTGTCGTCTTCGCTACCGCCTTTGATGCCTATGCCCTCAAAGCCTTTGAGGTGCGCGCCCTCGATTATATCCTTAAGCCCTTTGACCCGGAACGGCTCGAAGCGACGTGGCGGCGCGTCCGGGAACGGCTGGCGCAGCGAACAGGTTTGGAAGAGCACCTGGCAGATTTGAAGGCCTTGCTGCTCAGCCGGGAGCCGGTCGCCGCCGTCCAGACCAGGCCGGACGAATTGGGAGACGGGTCTCCGGGCGGTTATCGTGGAAAAGCGTCGCCTGAACCCCCTGGCGGGCTCTCGCCAACATGGATCGAAGAACCGGCTGTCCCTCCGACAGAGCCCGGCGCCAGTAGCGGTTGCGCCGGCAATGGCATCGCCGGCAGCGGCGTCCATGAGCGCCACCGCGCCTTCGACCGCGTCGCCGCAAACAAGGAGGGCAAACTGCTCCTCGTCGATGTGTCCAAAATCCTCTACGCCACCGTGGAGGGCCGCAAAGCGCTGATCAAGGTGGACGGCGAACTGCTGGAACTGAACCTGACGCTGCAGGAACTGGAGGATCGCCTTGATCCGGACCGTTTTTGCCGCACCCACCGGGCTTTTCTCGTCAACCTGTCAGCGCTCCGGGAGATCGTCCCCTGGTTCAACGGCGCTTACAACCTGATCCTCCATGACAAGAGCGAGGTCCCTGTGAGTCGCCACTACGCCCGGCAACTGAAAGACTTGCTGGGCCTTTAGCGGGTCTTCTGGCGGCTCTCTCTGAGGTTCTTTCATCGTTCCTGTGTCTCATGCAAAAAAGCGTGCATCTGATGCGCGCTTTTTTTCCTTTCATGCAGCTTTTCTAGCCATTCGTGATTGCGTTCACTAAACTGATAGGTAACCGGACTTTATAGCATTCCAACTACGATTCAAGAAGGAGGAAGGTCTCATGAATGCGCTCACCCTCATCATCGCCACAGCCTGTATCCTCGTGATCGGCTACCGCTTCTACGGCGGCTTCGTGGCCTCCAAGGTGCTGGCCATCGATCCCGCCCGCCAGACACCGGCCCACGAACTGAACAACGGTTCCGACTTCGTGCCCATGAACAAATGGGTCGCCTTCGGCCACCACTTCGCCGCCATCGCCGCCGCCGGCCCCCTCGTCGGCCCCATCCTGGCGGCCCAGTTCGGCTACCTGCCCGGCGTCCTCTGGCTGCTCATCGGCGGCGTCCTCGGCGGCGCTGTCCACGACATGGTCGTCCTCTTCGCCTCGGTCCGCCATAAGGGCCGCTCCCTCTCGGAAATCGCCAAAGAAGAGATCGGCCCCATCGCCGGTTTTGCCGTCGGCCTGGCCATCCTCTTCACGATCACCATTACCATGGCCGGCCTCTCCCTCGTCGTCGTCCACGCCCTGAAGGGCAACCCATGGGGCACCTTCACCGTCGGCATGACCATCCCCATCGCCATGGTCGTCGGTCTGATCATCAAGGCCCGCCCGGACAAGCTCCGCGAAGCGACCATCCTCGGCATGGCCCTGATCATTGCCGCAGTCGCCTTCGGTCCCTACATCAAGGGCACCTGGATCGGCAATCTCTTCACCCTCTCGGAAATTGGCGTCAAACTGGCCCTGCCCATCTACGCCTTCTTCGCCGCCGCCCTGCCCGTCTGGTTCCTCCTGGCCCCCCGGGACTACCTCTCCTCCTACATGAAAATCGGCACCATCGGCGCCCTCGCCATGGGGATCATCTTCGTCAACCCGGAACTGCACATGCCCGCCGTCACCCAGTTTATCAACGGCGGCGGCCCCATCATCAAAGGCCCCGTCTGGCCCTTTGTCTCCATCACCATCGCTTGCGGCGCCATCTCGGGCTTCCACGCCATGGTCGGCTCCGGCACGACACCCAAGATGATCGACAACGAACGGGACATCCAACTGGTCGGTTTCGGCGGCATGCTGATGGAGACCTTCGTCGGCATGATGGCCCTCATCGCCGCCTGTGTGCTCATGCCTGGCGACTACTTCGCCATCAACTCTGCCCCGGCCGTCTTTGCCAAACTGAACATGCCCATGGTCAACCTGCCGGAACTGTCCGAGATGGTCGGCATGGACCTGGCCGGCCGGACTGGCGGCGCCGTCTCCCTGGCCGTCGGCATGGCCTACATCTTCTCCGCCCTCCCCGGCATGAAAGGCCTCATGGCCTACTGGTACAACTTCGCCATCCTCTTTGAAGCCGTCTTCATCCTCACCGCCATCGACGCCGGCACCCGCGTCGCCCGCTACATCGTCCAGGACTTCTTCGGCCAGGTCATCCCGAAACTGAAAGACAATGACTGGACGCCGGGCGTCATCGGTTCCTCCGTCTTGGTCTGCTTCCTCTGGGGTTACCTGCTCTATGGCGGCGACATCGCCACCGTCTGGCCCCTCTTCGGCGTCTCCAACCAACTCCTCGCCTCGCTGGCCCTGGCCATCGGCACCAGCCTGATCCTCCGCCGGACCGGCAAGGTCCTCTACGGTCTTGTCACAGCGGTTCCCATGGTCTACCTCTTCAGTTCCGTCATGACCGCCGGCTACTGGACCATCGTCAACCAGTACCTGCCGACCAACAACATGCTGAACACGGTCCTCTCTTCCATCATGATGGGCCTCTCCGTCATCGTCATGGGTGACGCTCTGATCAAGTGGTACACCATTATCAAGGAACATCCCAAGGCGAAAGCGAAAGAAGCGACGAAGTCGGTCTAACAGAAAAATGCGTTGTTTGTTCAGGAGACGGTTTATACACCGTCTCCTTTTTCTAACGTCGCTATTTCCCTAACGCTCAATTCCGATTTCGTCGCGGCGCCATTAATAGTTTCGCTATTTTCACAATCAGCAACGATTTCCATGCAATCGCTGAGCAATCTTTACGCAGCTTTTTAAAATCAGAAAAATACCCAAAGGTATCTCGCCTTTCGGGCCAAACTGAAGACAAAGGAGACAAAGGCCGCTTTCAGGCTGTACGACCTGGAAATGGCTTCTTTATGTCACAACAACCGATAACCGATACCGGGTTCCGTAATCAGATGTTGCGGCTGTGATGGGTTCGTCTCAATCTTTTGCCGCAGTTGTCGGATGTAGACGCGAAGGTAGTGAGTCTCCTGCTCGTATGCTTTTCCCCAGATGTGGCGCAAGATCTGTCGATGGGTAACCACTTTCCCTTGGTTGACAGCGAGCAGCTTTAGCATTTCATACTCCGTTGGCGTCAGCTTGATTTCTTCCCCATCGACAGCGACCATCCGGCGCGCGAGATCGATCGACAACCCACCTAATAGGATTACCGGTTTTTCCTCTTTCCCCATGGTGTTACGGAGGGCAACTCGAATCCTGGCGAGAAGCTCCCCCATGCCAAAAGGTTTGGTCACATAATCGTCTGCCCCCGCATCGAGTGCAGCGATTTTCTCCCCCTCTTGGTCGCGAGCCGAAACAATGATGATCGGGACGTTCGACCAATCACGCAATTCCGTCACCACTCGCAACCCATCGATATCGGGCAACCCCATGTCTAACACGACCAAATCGGGATGTGTCAGCGCAACCTGTTGAATGGCGTCCCGCCCCGTGTCAGCTTCCACCACTTCATATTCATGGGCAGACAGACCAACCTTTAACATCTTTCGAATCTGCGATTCATCGTCGACAACAAGTATTCGCTGACCTCTATTCGTCATCTGCTTCCATTGCCCCCTTAGGAACATCAACGGGCACTTTCTCTTCCAGTGGCAGACAAAAAGAAACACACACTTTCCCATCAGCCCGATTCTTTGCCCAGATCTTCCCTCCATGGGCTTCAACGATCCCCTTGCAGATCGCAAGTCCCAAACCCGTCCCGCTCACTTGCCCCGGCGATGACAACCTGTAAAACTTATCGAAAATACGCTCTACATCCTGCTCGGGAATGGCCGGACCCTCATTGCATACAGACACTTCTATCGTATCCATCTGTCTGCCGACGGTTATTTCGATAGGTGTGTCCTTGTAAGAATACTTCATCGCGTTATCGGTCAAGTTCACAAGCACCTGTTGGAGCAGTCCAAAATCAGCCCGAACCAAGGGCAAACCCGGCGATATATCCGTCTTTACCGTCCGGCCTTGAAATGGCTCCGCCATACGGGGAATGACTACGCCTATGAGATCCTCCATATCACACCATTGAACATTCTTCTGAAAAATGCCGCTCTCCAACTTGGCCATATCCAACAGATTATTGACAAGACGGTTCATGCGGTTGGCGCCTTGCTGAATCGTCTGAAGCAGCGCCTTTTTATCGTCGGGCGAAAAGAGGCTCTCTTGTTCCAGCAACCCACTGACAGCGCCGATAATAGAGGCTAAAGGCGTCCGCAAATCATGGGAGAGGGAGTTGAATAAAACGGTGTGCAGCCTTTCTGATTCAGCCAACACCCTAGCTTCTTTCGCTGTTTCTTCGAGTTGTATCCGGTTGATTGCGATCGCCGCCAGTCCCACAAAGGCTTCCAATAGTCTCCTCTGGTCAGGTTGAAAATAACGGTCTGGTCTCTCTAATCGCAAACCGATGACACCGACTCCGCTTCCTCCCGATAAAATCGGATAGTAGAGCGCCTTGGCTCCGCCAAGGGTGTCCGTTCCGCGACCAGCGATCTGCATATGCTCAAATCCCCAGAGCAACACAGCCCGCTCATTATCATCTAAGAACGCCAGGGCGCCGACCGGCGACTCTGATTGAAGTTCCAGTTTTCCTGACGCGTTAGGTAAGAACAGGACTACTTGAGCGCCGAATGTTTCCGCCAATTTTCTCGTTAGGCTATCCAAGATAGCGGCAAGATCAGAAATGGCGGAGATTTCCCGACTTAGCGCGTAGAGCGCCGCTGTCTGATTCTCTTTCTGGCGCGCATTTTCTGCTTGCGCTTTCAGCCTTCCAGCCATAGCGCTTGTCAGCAGGGCCACCAATAGAAAGATCAGGAAGGTAACCAGGTACCGGATGTCAGTGACAGTAAAACTCATCACCGGGGGGACAAAAAAGAAATCAAATGCTAATACACCCGCGCAAGCTGCAAAGATAGCCGGACCGGGTCCCCAGCGAACGGCGCTGAACAAGACCGGCAGTAGAAAGGACGTTACGACGCTAGCCAGATCTTCCATAGGATTGACCCAACTCGCTATCCATGTCAACAACGCCACCATAGAAAAGACAGCAAGGTAGGCCATAAAATCGATTTTTTGTTCTTGAGCCGCTTCCTTCGGCCATCGTTCCCGCTGTTGCGGCTGACCCGGGATGACATGGATGCTGATACCGTCGCTATGTCGGATGATTTTATCAACGACAGAGCCGCGCATCCATTCCTGAAAGCGCGGATACAAGGGTTTCCCGATGACGATCTGCGTGATGTTTCGCTTACGCGCGATGTCCAACACTTCTTCTGCCACATCTTGACCATAAACGGTTACAATCTCCGCCCCTAATTCTTCGGCCAAGCGCAAATTTTTCGATAAGCTGTCCCGTTCCCTTTCGCTCGAAGGAAACCGCTTTGGCGTCTCCACGTTGACGGCAATCCAGTCTGTCTGCAAGCCATTGGCAATCCGGCAGGCGGTGCGAATGAGTTGCGCTGAAAAAGGGCTCGGTCCCACACATACCAAAACCCTCTCCCCCGCAGGCCAAGGACCGTTGATCGCGTTCGCCTGCATATAGGTCTCCAACTGTCGTTCAACCTTCTGTGCAGTAAAACGCAGCGCCATTTCCCTGAGCGCGCTGATATTCCCCTGACGAAAAAATTTACTCATCGCCTCCCTCGCCTGGGAGGGGATGTATACCTTTCCTTCCTTAAGTCTTTGCAATAATTGCTCAGGCGGAATGTCAATGATTTGAATTTGATTTGCTTTTAACAAAAAACCATCCGGTACTGTCTCTTTAACAACAATACCGGTTATTTTCGCTACATAATCATTAAGACTCTCCACATGTTGAATGTTTACGGTCGTATACACATGGATGCCCGCTGCCAGCAACTCCTCGATATCCTGGTAACGGCGAGTATGTCGGGAGCCTGGAATGTTCGTGTGCGCGAGTTCATCCACTAAAGCGACTGCTGGCTTCCGCGCCAATAGGGCGTCGATGTTCATTTCTTGAAATATTTTACCTCGATAGGTCAGCCGATTCGGCGGAATCGCAGGAATCCCCTCGGTGAGTTTTTCGGTCTCCTTCCGGCCATGGGTCTCCACCCAGCCGATAACGACATCAATGCCATCTTGGAGCAATTCCTGGGCCGCCTCCAGCATGGCGTAGGTTTTACCCACACCAGCGGCTGCGCCCAGGAAGACCGTCAGTTTTCCGCGATTTCCCGCATTGATACTCTCCAGCAAGGCATCCGGATTCGCGCGTCTATCTCTCATCTTCACAAACCTTTCAGCCGGAAACAGCGTGCACGTTTCTCCATCATCGCTTCGCCAATTCATCAAGCGCTATGTTTAATTCTAACACATTCACTCGCGGCTCACCCAAAATCCCAAACTGCCGGCCTTCTATATGCTGTTCGAGCAAGGCGGTCACTTCATCCATCGCCATATTTCTGGACTGGGCAACCCGAGCCGCTTGTAACCGGGCAGCCTCCGGGGTGATGTGGGGATCAAGGCCGCTTGCCGAGGCTGTCACCATGTCAGAGGGAACAGGGTCATCCGGTCCGAGACCGTTCAACGCTCTAAAGGCGCTCACTCTCTCTTGCACACTGTTTAGGAATGATTGATTCGTAGGCCCCAGGTTTGAACCCGATGAAGCGGCCCCATCATACCCTTCCCCGGCGGCGGAAGGCCTCGGATGGAAGTATTGGACGCCCTCAAAGTTTTGCCCAATCAGCTTTGAACCGATAACCTGATTGCCCGCTTGAATGAGTGAGCCGTTCGCCTGCGCCGGAAAAAGGGCTTGCGCCAATCCGGTGACGGTCAAAGGGTACAGGATCCCTGTCAAAAGCGTCATGAGCAATACCATTCTTAACGCTCTCCCCGCCGCTATTGCCATCTCTTGTCCCATCCTTTCTTAACCCATGCCATGCTCTTAATTGCTTGGAATGGTCTTAGCCAAGTCCAATCATTACAAGGATCATGTCGATCAGTTTGATGCCAATAAACGGCGCGACCAAGCCGCCCAATCCATAAATCAACAAGTTGCGTCGCAACAAGGCATTCGCTCCAAGAGGCCGATAGGCGACACCCTTTAAGGCAAGGGGTATCAAAAAAACGATGATCAAGGCATTGAAAATGACAGCCGACATGATGGCGCTCTTCGCGGTGGCCAATCCCATGATGTTGAGCAAGCCTAACTGCGGGTATGTGGCAATGAACAGGGCTGGAATGATGGCAAAGTACTTGGCAACGTCATTGGCGATACTAAATGTGGTCAGTGACCCGCGCGTCATCAACAACTGCTTGCCGACCTCGACTACCTCCAACAGTTTGGTGGGGTTGCTGTCCATATCGACCATATTCCCTGCTTCCTTCGCCGCTTGGGTGCCACTATTCATGGCAACGCCAACATCCGCCTGGGCTAAGGCTGGCGCGTCGTTCGTTCCGTCACCGGTCATGGCGACGAGGCGCCCTTTACTCTGGTATTCTCGTATCAGTTTCAGCTTGGCTTCAGGTGTAGCCTCAGCCAGAAAGTCATCCACCCCAGCTTCTGCCGCAATGGCGGCCGCGGTCAATGGGTTATCGCCAGTGATCATCACCGTTTTAATCCCCATCTTACGCAGTTGAGCAAACCGCTCTCGGATACCGCCTTTTACGACATCTTTTAGATAAATGACGCCGAGCGCCCTGTTGCCTTCTGCAACCACCAGCGGTGTGCCGCCTTTTTTGGCGATCTCTTCAACGGCGGCGATAACGTCGCCAGACAACCGCTGGCCCTTTGCTTGCAGATATCGGTCGATGGCGTCGGCAGCGCCTTTGCGAATGGAGATGCCTTCGATGTCAACTCCGCTCATTCGGGTCTGGGCCGTGAAAGGAACGAAGGTTGCATGCAGCGTCTTGGCCTTGTTTTCTTTGATCCCAAACTTTTCGCAAGTCAGGGTCACGATGCTTCGGCCTTCTGGTGTCTCATCGGCAAGTGAAGAGAGTTGGGCCGCTTCCGCCAACTGCTGCGCTGACACACCTGTCGCAGGAATAAACTCTGTGGCCACGCGATTGCCCAGTGTAATCGTGCCCGTTTTATCGAGCAACAGCACATCCACATCACCGGCAGCCTCGACAGCGCGTCCAGACATGGCGAGGACGTTTTTCTTCAATAGACGGTCCATTCCCGCGATTCCGATGGCGCTCAGCAAGCCGCCGATGGTGGTCGGAATCAAACAAACCAGGAGGGCACTCAGAACCGACGCGGACACCTGCGCTCCCGAATAGATGGCAAAAGGCGCTAACGTCGCGACAGCCAGCAAAAAAACGATAGTGAGTCCCAACAGAAGAATGTTTAAGGCGATTTCATTGGGCGTTTTTTGACGTTTCGCCCCTTCGACGAGACCGATCATCCGATCCAAGAAGGTCTCACCCGGGTTGGCTGTGATCCGGACGATGATCCAGTCAGAAAGCACCTTGGTCCCGCCGGTGACCGAGCTTCGGTCCCCGCCGGATTCCCGTATCACCGGCGCCGATTCCCCGGTAACCGCGCTTTCATCTACGGAAGCGATCCCTTCCACCACTTCGCCGTCACCGGGAATCACATCACCCGCTTCAACGAGGACCCGATCGCCTTTGCGCAACTTCGAGGCGGATACCACAGTAAAGTCTTTTCCTTCACCAAGCCGTTTGGCCTTTGATTCACTTCGCGCTTTTCGCAATGATTCGGCTTGCGCTTTTCCCCTGCCTTCCGCTAAGGCCTCTGCAAAATTGCCAAACAAGACCGTCAGCCAGAGCCACAACGTCAATTGAAGGGTAAATGTCCAGTCTCCGCCGGCAACCATATCCCGTATCGCGAAGTAGGCGCACAACAGCGCCACAACTTCGACGACGAACATGACCGGATTTCTCCACAACATGCGCGGGTTCAGCTTGACAAAGGATTCTTTTATGGCCTGGCCGATAACCGATGGGCCTTCGCCGCCTTTTGCCGCTTTATTCGAGCTCAACATGCTTCTCCTCCTAAAAGGCTTGCCCAGCCAACATCAACAGTTGTTCCACGATCGGTCCGAGCGCCAGCGCCGGGAAGAAGGTGAGCGCGCCCACGATGAGGACCGTCCCGGCAAGCAGACTGCTAAACAGGGGTCCCGTGGTTTCAAAGGTGCCCGCGCCTGCCGGCGTGACTTTTTTGGCCGCCATGCTGCCGGCGATGGCCAGCGCCGGGATGATGACACCGAATCGTCCGATGAACATGGCCAACCCCATCAGCAGATTGTAAAAGAGGGTATTGGCCGAAAGGCCGCCAAAGGCGCTGCCGTTATTGCCCACGCCAGAAGCAAATGCGTACAGGATTTCACTCAACCCATGGGGGCCTGGGTTCAGAATCGAGGCGGTTCCCGCCGGGGTGACTGAAGCCCATGCGCTCAATACCAGGATCATCCCGCCGGGGATCAAGATAGCCAAGGTAGCCATCTTCATTTCCCAGGACTCTATCTTCTTTCCGAGGTATTCGGGCGTTCTTCCCACCATCAGCCCCACGATGAATACAGTCAGCATGACGAACATCAGCATACCGTACAGCCCGGCGCCAACGCCGCCGAAGACAACTTCGCCCAGCATCATCTGCAACATCGGCGCCAAGCCGCCGAGCGGCGTCAAGCTGTCATGCATGGCGTTAACGGCGCCGCAGGAAGCGGCTGTGGTCACCGTGGCAAAGAGCGCCGAGTTGCCGATGCCAAAGCGAACTTCCTTCCCTTCCATCGCCGTCGGGCCCGACACACCCATGGCGGCAATCTGTGGATTGCCGATGATTTCGCTCGTGTACAGCGTGCCTAGCATCAGCAAAAACAGCATCGTCATGGCCGCTAAAATGGAAAGGCCTTGCCTCATATTGCCCACCATACGGCCAAAGGTAATCGTTAACGCCGCCGGTATCACAAAAATCGAGAGCATTTCCATCAGGTTTGTCAATGGCGTTGGATTCTCAAAGGGATGGGCCGAATTGGCGTTAAAAAAGCCGCCGCCATTCGTCCCGAGCATCTTGATAATAACCTGCGACGCCGTTGGCCCCATGGCAATCGTCTGGCTTCCGCCTTCCATGGTCGATGCGCTCACATAAGGACTCAGGTTTTGGATCATCCCTTGTGACACGAGGACTAACGAGCCGATCAAGCAGATCGGGAGCAAGATCCGCAGAACGGTGCGGGTCAGATCGACCCAGAAGTTCCCTATCGTTTGGGTTGTGTGACGAACCAATCCGCGGATGAGCGCAATGACAACAACCATGCCGGTCGCTGCAGACACAAAATTCTGAACGGTAAGTCCCGCCATCTGGGAAAAATAGCTCAATGTTATTTCCCCGCCATAAGCCTGCCAGTTGGTGTTGGTCATAAAGCTGATGGCCGTGTTAAAGGCTAAGTCCGGCACAACAGGTCCGAAGCCCTGCGGATTCAGGGGAAGCATGTGTTGGAACACCAGGTTAAGAAACAGAAGCAAAAAACCGAACATGTTGAACGTGAAAAGAGACGTTGCATACTCTTTCCAATTCATTTCACGGTGATGGTCTACGCCGGTCAGGCGATAGATGAGCTTTTCCATTGGGCTAAAAAGGCCATCCAACCGAGTCGGCCCGCCATCATACATTCTTGCCATGTAGATGCCCAGCGGAACAGCCAAGGCGAACAGAATCGAAAGAAAGAGCCCGAACTGCAATACATCCATTTCTTTCACGTTAGATTTCCTCCGCATTCATCAGACAGTAACCCAGATAGATCAGCAAGACAACGGTGATAAACATTCCCACAGCCATATCGTTCATGGTCGTCCTCCTTCTCGCTAGAATGATCGCCTTTGCCGATCGGACGCATAATTAAAAGCCGCTTCCGAGTGGCTTACCGTCTCTTCCATCGTTGTCACCTCACCTCGTTTTCTGTGGCATGTGACTACTATAGCCCCTATGACGGTCAAGGGCGTGTCAAGAAATCTCATGAAGGCGTAAAGAAAACATCAAGAAAAAGCAAGGGCCACCCTGTTGAGGGCAGCCCTTTTGTGGTCGTTTATTGAGTTTGTTCTTTTATTACGAAAGGGGAACAGGGGGTGGATAGCCTAAACGGGTACTTAGATTTCCAACCCGATATTGACCTCAATCTTCCCCAAAGACGTCTCCACCGGCACGGCGATGGTCTCGACAGAGCTGATGATGAAGTAGATGTCCTTGCCAAAGATGATCGACGGTGGGGTGATGTCATAGGTGGCGCTCCCGCCGGAGAGCAGGGTTTGTACATTGGCGGTGAGGGCGTTGCCGGTGATCATGTTGGCCAGTTCTCCGATGGCGCTGCGGGCGATGCTGTCGATCTCCTCGACAGGCATGCCGAACATCATGGCAGAGACGATTTTTTTGGCCGTCTCCGACGAGAGGGAAAAGGCTACGTTGCCCCGCAGGTTGCCCACCAGGCCGAGGACGGCCGTCACATCCATGTCTACATGCATGGTCTCTTTCCGCTCCGGGGCGCCCCGCCGGATGTCGGTGGCGCCGAACTGGCCCAACACGTTGTCCAGGGCGTCCAGAAACGGGACGATATGCTTGTCTTGCATCAGTCGCTCCTCCTATCGGCGCCCTAGGCCTTGCTGATGGCCACGCTGGCCTTCAGTCTTCCATGCGCGGTTTTACAGTTGACAGAGGCAGAGGCGATCTTGGGGATGGCGATGATCACATCGTTCCCGGCAAAGACGATGGGCGGCGCCAGGCGCAGGCTCAGGCCGTATTCGTTGTTCAGCCGGGTGATGGCGTTGCCGGAGATGATGTTGTTCATCTCAGAGACGGAGGCCAGCACCATGTGATCCTTCACGGAATCGTATTCGCCGCCGGCGACGGTCTGCGCCAGGTGGAGGGCCAGTTCGGTGTCAAGGTCGAGCAGAAAGCGGCCTTTCACCTTACCGGCAAAGGTGAGGATCGAGGTCACGCCGAGGGAGCGGATCTCGTCGCTGTCCGGCGACGGGCCGGATTCAATCTCCACGTCGATATCCGCCATCTGCCGGAAGATATTCACGACAGCTTCGGAAAAGGGTTTGGTCATGCGCTCATCCATGGTTCTTCCCCCTTCATACCACCTTGGCGATGGCGCTGATGATCTTGTAATCGTCAAAGGGCTTCTGGAGGAAAATATCGACGCCCAGTTCCTTGGCCTGGCTGATGATCTCCTCGTCGCCCATGGCGCTGAGCATGATGATCCGCGCCTCGGGACTTTCCGCTTTGATGGCTCGCGCCGCTTCGATGCCGTCCATGACCGGCATGGTGATATCCATGAAGACCAGATCCGGGGAAAGCTTGCGGTACAGTTCGACACCCTCTTTGCCGTTCATAGCGTCGCCGATCACCTCGTGACCGTGCTTAACCAAAGTTTTGCGGAGCAGGTTGTGAATCAGCGGGGAATCGTCGACAAGCAAGATCTTTTTAGACACGATTATCCCTCCAAATATGCGATTTCCAAGATGAGCTCAACATCACCGGTGAAGAAGCGCAGACAGCGGTCGACGGCCTTGTTTTTGTACAGGATATAGCGGTTCTGACCGACCATGACGAAGGGCAAGGTGATCCGGTAGTGCTCCTCAGTCCCCACCAGGCCCGACTTGCCGCTCCCGGCGACGATGTTGACCAGTTCCGCCACCCCATCAGCCAGATCTGCCTCCGACAATTCCTCCGGCGCAAGCCCCGTCATCTGGGAGACAGTGACCGTCGCCGCTTCGCGGGTCAGGCCGATAGCGACCATCGCCGTTCGCCGTCCGATGATCATCATGGCGCCGGTAAAGTCACTGACAGGGCGGTCTTGAATCGGACAGGCCCTTTCTTCCACGGCCAATCCCGCCATCGTGCGCAGCACCTCGGCGACAGCGCCGGCCAGGGAATCGCGAAGGCTGTTTATAGTTCTCCCCTCCCCAGACACTCAAGGATCTTTTTCAGCAGATCCTCCATGGTGAACGGTTTGACCAAGTAGTGGATGGCGCCGGCGCGGATGGCGCGGACGATGTTTTCCCGCTCCCCCTCGGTGGTCACCATCATGACGGGGATGTACTTGTAGTGGGGATGATTCTTGATCGCCTGAAGAAACTCCCACCCGTTCATCCCCGGCATGTTCCAATCCAACAGGATCAGATTCACATCCGGATGCGCTTCCAGGATAGCCAGCGCTTCCGCCCCTTCCGACGCCTCCAGGAGTTCGCATTCAAGCACCTCTGCGGCGGCGCGGATGATTTTCCGGATGATGGCGGAGTCATCGACAGATAAGAATTTCATCATGGCTCCCTCTTGACAAGATAGTAGATTCCACCCTGATGGTCCTTGCGCTGAAAGCGCTCCCCGTACTCAGTAAAGATCTCGGAACCGCCGAGGAAGAGCACCCCGCCTGGATTCATTTGCCCGGCCATCCGTGTGAAGACATCGCGCTTCAACATCTCGGAAAAATAGATGGCTACATAGCGACAAAAGATGACATCAAAACTCCCTAGCAGATGATAAGGATCCTGCAGGTTGAATCGCTCAAAACGGACGGCCTTGCGGATCCGCTCGTCGATGGACCAGACGCGCCCCTCTTTTTGAAAGTAGCGGTCCTTATAGGCGGCTTCCAGGCCGCGCAGGATGGAGATACTATCGTATTTGCCCGAACGGGCCACCTGTAGCACCGCCGGGGAGATATCGGTGGCGATGATCTCGAACCGGTCCAGGGAGATGCCGGCGACGGCCTTGTCCTTGAGGTACCGGTCGATGCACATGGCCGTCGAGTACGCTTCCTGGCCTGTCGAAGCGGCAGCGCTCCAGATGCGGATGCGCAACCGCTTCCCGGCGCGCAGTTCCTCCACAAAGCGGGGCAAAAGCAGGTCTTCGAGGATGCGCCAAGGTGTCTTGTCGCGAAACCACATGGTCTCATTCGTCGTGATGGCGTCGATAACCTTTTCAGCCATGCGGCGATCACGGCTTTTGTACAATAAATGGTAAAACTCCTCAAAGTCCCGTGCGCCCGACTCGGCGAGCAATTTACCCAACCGACCTTCGATCAGGTAGGCTTTGTCGTCATCCAGATGGATGCCGCATTCCCGCTCGATGTACTGCTGCATCAGCCGGAAGCCTTTCATATCCTGTGAAACGCTCATGGGTTCACAATCCCCCCGAGACGATGCGAGTGAGACGAGCGGAGATGTCGGCGATGTCAACCACCTCATCGGCCAGCCCTGCCTCGACGACGCTGCGCGGCATGCCGTAGACGACACAGGTCTTTTCGCTCTGGGCGAGACAGTAGCAGTCACAGCGCTTTTTCAGTTCTGTCACGCCACGCATCCCGTCGCTACCCATCCCTGTCAGGATGATCGCCAGGATCCGTTGCCCCGCCCACTCTTTGGCCAGGGAGGCGAAGAGCACGTCGGCGGCGGGACGAACGCCGTTGACCAGCGGCCCCTTTTCCAGTTTCACGACTTTTTCCTTGCCCTGGGAGGCGACGGTCATATGAGTCCCGCCGGGGGCGATGAGGATACGGCCCGGCGCGATGACCTCTCCCTCGCCGGCTTCCGCCACCGGCAGGGCGCATTTCCGGCCCAGCGTGTGGGCGAGGATGCGGGTGAAATCGGCTGGCATGTGTTGCACCACGAGAATCGGTTTGGAAAAAGCGGCTGGAAGCGGGAATAGGACCTTTTCCAAAGCCACCGGTCCGCCGGTGGAGGAGGCGATGACCACCAGATCGACGCCTGTCATCGCCCTCTTTTTCGACGATTGCGTGCCTCCCGGCGCTTCCGGCGCAGCAGCGCTTTTTCGTTGCCCGGCCGGTTGCGCAGCCGGTTGTGCAGGGGGAGTCGCAGGCGGTTGTGCGCATGACTCAGGGGGCCGCGCCACCGGCGCCGGCGATCTCTGCGTTTCGGAGGTACGAAGATGGACGTCGTTGACCGGCTGGGCCTTTCGGACCGGCGCGGCATCGCGCTTGCCAGAAGTCAGTTTCCCCATGTGGATCTGGGTGAACAATGCCTGCAGTTGAGACCTGAGCCGATCCATGCTTTTGTCGGCGTCCGTCTCGGCCGGTTTTACGATGAAGTCCAAGGCGCCGACGCTGAGGGCCTTCATCGTCGTCGCCGCTGAATCGGAGCCGCCGCCGCTGATCATGATCACCGGCAGTTCTCGGTGTTCCCTGCTGATCCGCGCCAATGTCTCCAGGCCGTCGAGTTCCGGCATATGCACATCCAGGAGAACCACGTCGATCCGGTGCTGTTGCAGCCGTTCCATGGCGAGCAGGCCGTTGGAGGCCGTACATTCGACGGCGGCCAGTCCGGTGCTCTCGACGGCGCGGGCGAGGATTTTCCGGTACACCAGGGTGTCTTCGGCGATGAGAACCTTCAGCTTTTCCAAGAGGCGCTCCTTTGCGATCAAATCTTAAACTGCTTGACGAGGGCTTCCATGGCCCGAGACATTTCCGACAGTTGCTGGGCAGAGCTGCTCGTCGCTTCGGCGCCGGAGGCCGTCTCGCCGGAGGCCATGCTGATTTCGTGGATGCTCTGGGTGATCTCGTTGGCCCCTTTGGACACCTCAACAGCGGAGCGAGCCACTTCGCTCACCTTTTCCGAGGCGTTTTCCGTGTTATGGGCCACCTCGTTGGCCGCGCCGGCCAGTTCCTGAGCGGAGCGGGCGATCTCCTGGACACCCTTCGACGCCTCGTTGCCGCTGCGGGCGGCATGCTGGGCGTTGACAGCCAGATCGCCGATCTCGCGAGTGATGGCGTTGACCCGTTCGGCCGCCGCCACGATAGACTTAGAGATCTCGCCGGTAATGGCCGACTGTTCCGTCACGGCGGAAGCGATCGTGTTGGTGATATCCATGATCTCCCGGACGACCTGGGTGATTGCTTCGACCGCTTTGACGGCGCCGGACATGTTGTCCTGCATGGCCTCAATCTGCTGGCTAATCTCGTCGGTGGCCTCGGCCGTCTGTTTGGCCAACTCCTTCACCTCGTTGGCCACGACGGCGAAACCGCGGCCGGCCTCGCCGGCGCCAGCGGCCTCGATGGCGGCGTTGAGGGCCAGCATGTTTGTCTGTTCGGCGATATCGTTGATCACATTGATGATCTTGCCGATCTGTTTCGATGAGTTGTTCAACTTGCTGATGATCACGTTTGTCTCGCGGGCCTTCTCGCCGGCGTCGCCGGTGATGTCCTTCGACCGCTCGCAACTGCGGCTGACCTCATGGAGGGAGATGTTGATCTCCTTGACGGCGGTGGCGACGGTGTTGACTGCGCCGGAGACATCGGTGGCCGAATGGGAGACATTGTTGATCCCGCCGGAGATCTGGTCGATGACGCCGCTGACTTGTTCGACGCTGGCCGAGATCTCCTCAGAGGCGGCAGCCAGGTTGCGCACCGTGCCGGACATCTCTTCCACGGCGGAGGCGATGACATTGATGTTCCGGCTGGCGTCGCCGGCGGCGCTGGCTGTGCCGTCGATGCTCGTCGTGATCTGGGTGGTGGCGGCGCTGACGACGCTCGTCTTGGCGCTCATCTCTTCACTGGAGGCGGCCATGGTGGTAGCCGTGTTCAGCAGGCCCTGGGAGGCCTGGCTCAAAGACAAGGAATTCTGATAGATCTCGCCGATCATGGCCTGGAAGCGGGTAAGCAACTGGTTGAAGGAGGCCGTCAGTTTCCCTGTCTCGTCCTTCGACAGCGCCTCTCCGCGAACGGTCAAATCGCCTTTTTCGGCAAGGGCCATCAGCGCCTGGACTTGTTGGACGGGGCGTGTGATCAGGCGGGATACGTAGATGCCCAGGGCAATGGCCATCACCATGCCCAGCGCGGCGAGGGTTAACATGAAATTCGTGGCCTCGTGGCCGACCTGCTGGTTATTTTCGGCCTTCTCTTTCGCCTGGTCGACCTTCATGTCGATAAGACGCTCGATCGACTCATCAATTTCTCTTACCAGGATAGCCCCCTCACCGTAAATCAGGGCCATCGCCTGGTCATCCTGTCCCGATAAAGAAAATTGCACGATACGTTCGTACATCGGTTGCCAGCGATCGATGGCTTGATGAAGCTTCTGCGCTTCGCGCTTGATTTCATCCGCTTTTAGCGTTTTTTCAAACTCGGCTAGACTGGCAACCATTTTTTTATCCAATTCTTTGATTTTATCGACGCTGCGCCGTTTTTCCAGAGGGTCTTTGCTCAGCATGGCGTTGCGCAATTCAACGCGCGTGCGCTGATATATAACGGCAACGTCGGAGATATCATGCAGGGGCTCCGTATTTGTAACATATAAGTCCATGTCCGCTCTGTTTAATTCGTTTATTTTTAAGTAACCTTGAATGCCGATCATTCCGGCGATACAGGCGATGATAAAGAAACTGCTTAACAGTTTCGTCCCAATTCTCAGGTTTTGAAACCATTGCATGGACAAGGCTCCTCCCCTTTCCGCTTTTCATGTGTTTTACATCTGGTAGATGACATCTGGATCAAGCACCATCAACAGTTCGTTCTGCAGCTTGACCACTTCCTTGACAAATCGCGTCAAATCGCCGTCCATATTTGCCGGTGGCTGTTCCGCGCTGTCCGGGTCGATGTCTACGACAGCTCCGGGACGATCGATGGGAAAGCCGATCAGGTCTGTCATGCCTGCCCGGGGCTTTAACACGATGCACACAAAGCGTTCTTGTTCGCTTATGCCGCCGATTTTCAACAGACGGGCCAGGTTGAGCAGGGTCACCACCTGTCCGCGCATATTGAAGAGGCCGACGATATGGAGCGGCGAGTCCGGGATCGGCGTGCACTCGACGTTGCGCTGGATCTCCTTGACCGTGTGGATGTCCAGGCCGAACAAGGCGCCGTCGAGGTAAAAGGTGAGCACTTTTCCGCTCATTGGGCCTCCCTTCTGCGAGCCAGGACTTTTTCCAGCGCATCGAGCATGCGGTCCTTGTCGAGCTTCGTCTCGTAGTCATCGAATCCGGCCTCTCTCCCCTGGCGCCGGCTGCCCTCATCGGTCATAGAGGTGACGGCGATCACAGGGAGATGAGCGAGATTCTTATCAGCTCTGATGCGCCGTGCCAGTTCGAAGCCGTCCATCACCGGCATCTGGATGTCGGAGACGACCGCATCGACCGGCTGGGCGGCCAGGATGGTCAACGCCTCTTTCCCGTTGCCAGCCGACAGCACCCGGTAGCCGGCCCATTCCAGGTAACTTTTTTCCATTCTGCTGAAAAAGGGGGTGTCCTCCACCAAGAGGATCGTCCGCTGCTGCCCGCTCCCTTGCCGGCGCTCGGCGACGGCATAGTGCTCCGGCGCAGCCGATTCGAAGAGTTCAAAGATATTGACGACGAGGACGATGCGGTTTTGCAGGATTGTGGTACCCATGATGCCTTTGGCTTTGATGTTCTCCTGATTGAAGCGAACCCGTGTCTGGACAATGTCGTGGATGCGGTGGATCAGGATGCCCATGGGGTAGCGGACCAGTTTCGGGATGAGGACATAGAGCTTTTCGGGGCGCGCGCCCCCGCTGTTGACGGGGAGGTATTGCTCCGGCTGAATGACGCGGAGCGAGTCGCCGCGAAACTGGATGAACTCCTTGTCGCCGACCCGTTCGATATGGTGGGCCTGGATCGGCTCGATGCGGGCGATCAGGGAGAGGTCAATGCTGAAGGTCTCCGGACCGGAGCACTGGAAGAGCAGCAGGTTTTGCACCTCGGCCATATCGGCGGCTGCCTGCTCTCTTGCGTCCCGCTGCCCTTGTTCCTCTAGGAAGCGCAGGTTCGCCTTGGCGGCGATGCCATCAGGATCGAGGATCATGGCCGTCTTCCCGTCCCCCAGGATGGTGACGCCGGAGTAGCAGGCGCATTCGCCGAGGTGGCGCGGGAGCGGCTTGACGAGGATCTCTTCACCGTCATGGATCCGGTCAACGGCGAGACCGTATCGCTTGGCGCCGATCTTGAGGACGAGGACGCGAACAACGGCGCTCGTATCGATGGCTTCGCGGCGCAAGCCCAGGACCTGGCCCAGGTGAATGACCGGCAGCAGCCGCCCGCGCAAACGGAGCACCTGGGCGTCATGGAAGCGCTCGATCCTCCGGTTGGCGTCGCCCGGCTTGATCCGCACCATCTCCTGCAGGTTCGTCTGGGGAAGGGCGAACTTCTGGCCTGCCACCTCCACAATCAGGGAGGGGATGATGGCGAGGGTGAGGGGCAAGGTCAACCGGAAGGTGGTTCCCCTCTCCGGCTGGGTGAAGATATCAATGCTGCCGCCGAGGCGTTCGATGTTCGTCTTGACGACATCCATGCCGACGCCGCGTCCGGAAACGTCGGTGATCTGATCGGCTGTGGAAAACCCGGGGAGGAAGAGCAGGTTCAGCGTTTCTCGTTCGGCAAGGCCCTCTGCCTGGTGCGGTTTGATCAGCCCTTTTTCCAGGGCTTTCGCCTTGATCTTCTCCGACCGGATGCCGCCGCCGTCATCGGCGATGTCGATGTTGACGCGCCCGCCTTCATGGTAGGCCTTGAGATGGATGGTCCCTGTTTTCGGTTTGCCCAGAGCTTCTCGTTTTTCAGGCATCTCGATGCCATGATCGGCGGCGTTGCGGATCAGGTGGGTGAGGGGATCGGCGAGGGCCTCGATGATCGACTTGTCGAGTTCCACCTCGGTCCCTTCCATATGTAAGTCAATGTCCTTGCCGAGCTTTTTGGAGAGTTCGCGGATGATCCGCGGGAACTTATTGAAAATTTTCGCCACCGGCTGCATACGGGTCTGCATGATCTTTTCCTGCAGTTCTGTTGTGATGTTGTCGATGTTCTGCAGGATGCCGCCGAGGCCGGGGATCTGTTTGCGGTGGCTTTCGAGGCAGCGCAGGAGTTGATTGCGGCCCAGCACCATCTCGCTTGCCAGGTTGAGCAGGTCGTTGAGCAGGGAAACATGGACGCGCACCGTATCGTCGGCGATGGCCGCCGCTTTCTTCGCGGCGTCGATACCTTCTTCCGCCGACAGTCCCGTCTCCCGTCCCGCCGGCAACGCTTCTCCTGCTGTCCCGTTATGTACCCCTGATTGCTGGTTCGTTCCTTGGACGGATGCCTCAATGGACGCCTGAGATGTCAGCTGCGCGGACGCAGGCGATTGCGCCGGCGACTGCCCTGCCGCCGGTGGCGACGTCATCGTGGATGATCGCACAGGAGCAGTCTCCGTCTCCCCCATTCCTCCCCGGAGGATCTGAGCCAGTTCCTCCAGTTTGGTGTTCACATCCAACTCCTCGATATGTTCTTCCGGAATATCCAGAGCGAGGGCGATCAACTTCTTTTCGAGGACCGTAGTAAAGAGGAAGACAAAGTTGAGGCCGGCGTCAAGGAAGTCATCGAGGCCGCCCACATCGCTGATATCGGTATAGGAATCGATGATCTGCCCGATGGACGATATCTTGCGAAAGAACACCACCGGCGAGACACTTGCGCTGACGTTTTCGACGAGATTGAGCCGGATCTTGTACAAGCGGTGCCCGTGCTTAAGGGCGTCCGTGATGACGGTCTTTTCCTTTTCCTCCAGGGCCACCTCGTTTTGTTTGGCGTCGGTGACGATGATCGACGGCGCCGGCTCGGCAGGCGGACGATCCTTTCCCTTCAGGAATAACTCGAGCGCCCTGACGTGGGGAGCGATGTCCGCCGATTCGCTGTTTTCCACATCGCCGACCATCGCCTTCAGACAGTCGTTGGCTGCCAGCAGGGCGTCGACCATGTCTCCGTCGACGTCCAACTTGCCGTTGCGCGCCTCCCCAAGCAGGTTTTCCATCACATGGGTGAGTTCGACGATATTGCGCAACGCGAAAAAGCCTGCCGTCCCCTTGATGCTGTGAACAGCCCGGAAGATGCTGTGAATGGTATCCCGTTCCTGCCGGCCCTCGCCAAGCAAGAGCAGGCCGTTTTCCACGGTCTCCAGATGGGATGCGGCTTCCTCAACGAACTCCCTGATAAATTCGAGATTCTGCAACTGCCGCCCACCCCTTATCCGGCTGCTGACATGTCAAATATCTTGTCCAACTTCATGAGCCGGAACAATCCCAGTAGATCCTCGTTGAGCCCCGTGAGCCGAAAGTTTTTGCCGTTGCCGCATGTCGATTTATAGAGACCGATGATAAAAGAAATACCCGTGGAGTCGATATACTGCACCCGGGTCAAATCAATGACAAGTTTATCGTATTCACCTTGCTGGGCCACGCGGCGCTTGGCCTCATCGACGATTTCCTTGACACGGTTGGCGGTGAGATCGGTGTCAATCAGCAAGATCAACCGATCTCCCTCTTTTTCGAATCGCATCGGAACGCTCCCCTCCTTTTCAACTGGAATCGCTTTATTCCTGACGAAGGGCGCCCCGCTGTGGCCGATCCAGATCGGTCCAAACCAACTGGGCCGCCACATGGTTGCCGGTAACGGTAATGGAAAAGCCCATCAGTCCGATGATCTCCAGACCGCGGTTTCTTTCCCGCATCAGGTCCTGCAACACGTCATCATCAACGGCTTTTTCCAGACAGAATCCTTTCCCCTCGTCCCAAACATCCAGGCTAACCGACTTTTCGTCAAGAAAGAGATGACAACGCACCTGTTTGGCAGGATCCATCTTGTTTCCATGTTCAACGGCGTTATTGAGCAGTTCCCGTAGGGCGAAGTCAACGGCAAAGACCTGCTTGCCGCTGATGCCCGGCCCCTTTTCCCGGATGTCTGTCATCACCGCTTTGATCGACTGATCGACCGCCTCAAAGGTCGATTCGGTTGTAAATGAAAAATTCAATCCGGGTTCGCCCCCTTAGACCGTGGGCTTACGGCCGAAGCCTTACTCACACAGTCTTTTGTCCATTTCCATTATAGCTACTGCCAAAGTCAGGTACAATGACCGCCTGTTGTTGAAACGGGAGAAAGCGCAAACTTTGTTATAGGAAAAAAGAAGGAGGAGGGCATCGCCCATCCTCCGCTAACGAAATCGTTTGATGATAATCGCCAAGAGCCCCAGCGCGATCACAGCCAGCGCCAATCGGCTGGCGTTTTCCACCGGATTCCACATGTCGTGGCCGACAACGGTCTCCAAGAGGATCGTGGGGATCTTGCCGAGGGCCGTTCCCAAGATAAAGGGGACGAATCCCACGGAACTGACGGCGGCCGCCAGGTTGACGGCGCCCGAGGGGACAAAGGGGGCCAGGCGGACGAGAAAAATGCTGCTGAACCCATGGCGGGCCGTCCATTCGTCCCACTCGGAAAAACGCCGGTGTTTCGCCAGCCAGCGGGCGACAGGACCGCGCCCGAAGTAACGGAAAAGCACAAAGGCCACCGCCGATCCGGCGATCTCGCCGCTCCAGCCGATGAAGAGGCCGGGGCCCCAGCCGAAGACAATGACCAGCGCGCCCAGCAAAAAGACTGCCGGAATGACGCCGATCAGGGTTTGCACGGTCATGATCAGAAAACCGGCAAACCAGGCGGCCCATCCGTAGGAACGAAGAACTGCCGTCAGTTCATCCAAGTCAGTAAGGGTCACCAGGTCGACGATCCGCCGTCCCGGCTCGGTGCCAAACAGCAGCGCGCCCACGACGACCAGCGCCAGGAGGGCCGCGCCTTTGGGACCAATAGAGCGGGGATTCATCGCTCCGGCACCGTCAGAAACCTGATCTGCGGGTTTTGCTCAACGGCCCAGCGGACCGACCATTCGTTGCGGAAGAGGGCCACCGGACGCTCCTTGCCGTCGCGGATCACCATGCCGCTGTCGAGGCCCTTGACCGGTTTGCCGGGGTCGTACCCATCGAGCCAGCGGGCGACGCTGAAAGGCAGGTGCTGCATGAGGATGTCGACGCCGTACTCCTGTTTGAGCCGGTATTCGAGGACCTCCATCTGCAGCACGCCGACGGCCCCGACGACGAAAGACTCGACGCCGATCTCCGGCTGCCGGAAAACCTGAACGGCTCCCTCCTGGGTCAACTGGGTCATCCCCTTGACAAACTGCTTGCGTTTCATTGTGTCTTTGGGTTGCACCCGGGCGAAGTGCTCCGGCGGGAAGACGGGAAAGTCCTCAAATTGAAAGTTCTTTCCTTCCACGCAGAGGGTGTCGCCGATGCCGAAGACGCCAGGGTCGAAAAGGCCGATGACATCGCCGGGGTAGGCCTCATCAATGATCACCCGCTCCTGGGCCATGAACTGCTGCGGCTGGGCCAGCTTGACGCTCTTGCCGGAGGGGACGTGTTTGACGCTCATGCCGCGGGCAAACTTGCCCGAGCAGATGCGGATGAAGGCAATGCGGTCGCGGTGGGTCGGGTTCATATTGGCCTGGATCTTGAACACGAAAGCCGTAAAGCCCTCATCGTCAGGGGCGACCAAGCCATCGACGGAACGCCGGGCCAGCGGTGCCGGCGCCAGTTGCAAAAACTCTTCCAGGAAGGGGCGGACGCCAAAATTGGTCAGGGCGCTGCCGAAGAACATGGGCGTCAGTTCGCCCTTGAGCACCTTTTCGATGTCGAACTGATCGCCAGCCATGTCGAGCAGTTCGATGTCCTCGATCAACTGGTTGTGGACGTCGGTCCCGAGCAGTTCGGCGAAGGCCGGGTCTTCGGCGCTGCCGATGGTGGAGGGCATCACCCACTGCCCATGGGCGCCGCCGCTCTCAAAGAGCTCGATCTGGGCCAGGCGGCGGTTGTAGACGCCTTTGTAGTTGCCATCGACGCCGACGGGCCAGTTCATTGGGTAGGCGCGGATGCCCAGCACGTTCTCGATCTCTTCCATTAGCTCAAAGGGGCTCTTGCCGTGCCGGTCCAGCTTGTTGACGAAGGTGAAGATGGGGATGCCCCGCTGCCGGCAGACATGGAACAGTTTTTTCGTCTGATCCTCAACGCCTTTGGCCACATCGATGACCATGACAGCGCTGTCGGTGGCCATCAGGGTGCGGTAGGTGTCTTCGCTGAAGTCCTGGTGACCGGGGGTATCCAGGATATTGACGCGATAGCCGTCATAATCAAACTGCAGGACACTCGACGTGACCGAAATGCCCCGCTGCTTCTCGATCTCCATCCAGTCCGAGACGGCATGCTTCGCCGCTTTGCGGGCCTTGACCGTGCCTGCCAGGCGGATGGCGCCGCCGTAGAGGAGCAACTTTTCCGTCAAGGTCGTCTTCCCCGCGTCAGGGTGGGAGATGATGGCGAAGGTGCGGCGCCGCTGGACTTCTGTTTGCAGTTCCGTCGCCGTCGTGGACATATGATCCATTCCTCCAAAATATCATTGCTTGTGTACAGTAAAAGCGAGGGAAAATCAAAGTCGAGGGTCAATTCCCAAAATGGCATAATGCCACATTATAATAGTATACCTTCCCTCGGCGCAAAGGGAAAGTCCGCATCTCTTTAAAATAAAAAAACCGGCGGTCCGTCACAGCACCGCCGGCTCGATCTGGCTTAGATCGACGATAGGAAGCAGGATGGTAAAGGTCGTCCCTCGTCCTAATTGGCTCGAGACGGCGATCTCGCCGCCATGGGATTCGATGATCGCCTTGACGATGGAAAGCCCCAGGCCCGTTCCCGTCGTCTTGCGGGTCACTTCGTTCTCAGCTCGGTAGAATCGCTCGAAAAGATGGATCATCTCCAACTCCGACAAGCCGATCCCCGTGTCCCGCACATCGATCCGGATCTTATCCTCTTGCTGGCAGGCCTGGATCCCACAGCTTCCGGCAAGGGTGTACTTGATCGCATTGGAGAGGAGGTTGCTGAGCGCCTGACCCAGGCGGATCTCATCACCGTAGAGGATCGGCAGCCCCGGCGCGATCTCACAGTGAAACTGTACTCCCTTTTTGGCGGCGAGGATGGCGTAGTTATCGGCGATGGGCGTGAGCAGCGTCTCCACGGTCAACGGCTCAAAGCGGTGTCCCGGCGGACTGGCCTGCAGCTTTTCCAGGTCGAGGATGTTGCTGACCAATTGGTGCAGGCGGCTCAGGTTGGACTTGGCCTGGTTGAGATAATGGCGCCGTTCTTCCATCGGAACGCCCGGTTCCAGCGCCAGGTCAATATAGCCGTCGATGCTGGCCAGGGGGGTGCGGATCTCATGGGTGGCTGCGGAAAAGTACTCGCTCCGCAGGCGATGAAACTCCGTCTCCTTGGTCACATCGCGGAAGATCAGCAACCAGCCGAGGACCTCCCGCTCCACTTCCACGGGGTTGAGATAGAGGTCAACGCTGCGCGCCGGTTCGGATAGCACAGAGACGCGCCAGGGACCCAAGCGTTCGACAGCATCTCGCTGCAAGTCATGTTGCAGGATGGCAGCCACCTTTTCCGGCTCCTCAAGCTTGCCCTGAATGGCGCGGTAAAACAGATCGGTGTCGTCAAAGTGGAGCACCTCTTCGTCAATGCCGAACAACTCGCCGAAGGATGCGTTGCAGACCCATTCTCCATGCTTGCGTGTGTAAAAGGCGATCCCATCTTTGCTGGCATTCATCAAGGCCACCATACGCGCCCGGTGCTCAGAACGCCGGCGAGCGAGCTCTTCAAAGGGAATTTTCACTTGATGGATGAAGATGGCTTGATAAAAGAAGCCATAACTGAGGACCTTGAGGAGATGGGTGGTAAGGTAAAAAAATCCGGGAACAGAAGCCTCCAGAAAGAAAGATAATGCGGACAACGCGCCGAGTGCCAAGCCGCCGGCGATCAGTCTCCCCTGATCGCTCTTTTGATCCTTTCCCCGCTGCCAATACAACCAAGCGCCGAGGAGATTGAGGGCGAAGGCGGCTGCCATCACGGCGTTTCTCAGCCATGTCAAGTCCTGTTCGTTCAGCAGTTGGGGATTGGGAAGCACATAACCAAAGAGCGAGGCAACGATGGCAAAAAACAGCGCCACGGCTGATAAAAACATGAACAGGCTATTTCGCAAAGAAACCCGTTTCAAGGGCGAAATGAGCAGATTGGTCAGCATCGCCCCCGCCAGGAGCAGCCGGCTGAGACACCCGAAAAGCACGTATAATTGAACATTGGCCAAGGGGGAAGCCGCCATGCCCGGATAGGTCAACAGGTGAAGGCTGTCAAGCATGCCCACCACCCAGAAGGAACTCCCCACGTACACCAACCAGGAAGCCGCCTTTTCGCGTGTATGCCAGATGGTTGAAAAGACAAACATGGAAACAACGATGCCGGCGCCTTCGATAATGATATGCAACGGCAATACAAAACCGGCGTTCATTCGCTCCTTGACTTCCAGGGGAACCATGGCGGTGACAAACAGCCAGAAAAAAACGGCGCCGAAGATCCAGGGGATGCCTCTTGCGATCCCTGGCGTCGGCGGCGTCCCTCGCGAATTTTTCTCTGTCCTTTCCAATCGGCTGCCCCCTGTCTCACCCGTACACGTTCAAGGAATTTGTGGCTTACTATTTCTATTTCTATCCACTGAAGGCAGTTTCCTTCCAGAAGCGAATATATTTTGCTACTGCCCTTGCGTCAAGGGAAGGATCAGCGGATGGTACAGGTATTGCAGGAACAGAAAAAGGACAAGCCCCACGATAGCGCCCACCACGGACCCGTTGATGCGGATCCACTGCAGATCGTTGCCGGCCTTGTCTTCAATAAACCGGTTTAGATCGTCGTTGGTGAAGGCGTCGAGGACGTTGCGGACGATGGTTCCGATCAAGCGGTGTTCTTTTTCGATGATCGTAAAGAGCGCCTCTTTGAGCCGCTCCTCGAGGCGTTCCCGCAACAAGGGATCCTCCACCAGGCGCCGGACAAGGGATTCCACGGAGCCTTGCAGCGCCAATCCTCGCGGCGTCGCTCCTTGCAGCGCGGCTGATGCCCCGCTTTCTGCGGAGCCGGAGAGGCTGGATGCGTTCTGCCCGGAAGGCCACAGGGCGCGCAGCCAATCCTCGAGGGGCAATTCATCGATGATCCGCTCTTTCCAGGACTCGATCGCCTCGGTCAGATCGCTCCGTTCGGCCAGTCCCGTTGTTTTTTCGATCAGGATCTCCTTCAGGCGGACCCGCAGGGGGTGCCCGGGATCCCGCATCTCCGTCAAGCTCTCCAGCAGTCGCCGGTGCAACGAATCGGCGGCCTGGGAGGGGTTGTAGCTGTTCGTGAGCAGCGCCGTCGTCAGTACCAGTGTGCTGAGCAAACCCTCGGACTGCCTTTTTTCCGCTCCACGAAGAAAACGGTAGATCCGATCGCGCGTCTCCGGCCGGGCCGCCGCCTGATGCATCTCCTCGATCAGGAGGGCGATCCAACGCTCTTCCTCTCCCTTTTCCAGCGCTTGCCGGCCCCACTGGGTCAACTGGGCCGCCAGGGAGACCCGCCGGAGCCGTTCCTTAACCGGTCGCTCGACATACCGGGCCAGCGTCTTCGGCTGCAGGTGGCCCAAGGCCTCCTGGCTGATGTGCCCGAAGAAATCGGTCAAGTACCGTTTCCCCTCTTGCCGGTCCAGCCAGTCGACAAGTCCATCGGTCAGGCGCACATGGGCCAGTTTGGCCTTGACGACGTCAACACCGAGGAGATCCCCTTCCACCACCTTGACGATGGCGTCGATGGTCTTTTGCCGGTTGCGCGGGATCAGTTCCGTGTGCCAGGGAAAGCCGAGGGGCCGGCGAAAGAGGGCTGTGATGGCAAACCAGTCGGCGATGCCGCCGACGAGAGCCGCTTCAGCCGTAAAAAAGCCCATTTTCGCCCAGAGCGCCTGCGGATAGAGCCACCGCAAGCCGGTAAAAAGGAGAAAGGCCAGCGCTGCCCCGGCCAGTACGATGTCCGCTTTTTTCCACTTCATGCCATCACCTCACGGCAGCCAGAGGGTCGCCAGGTGGAGCAGCATGCCTGCCAGGCCGCCCACGACCGCCCCGTTGATCCGGATCATCTGCAGGTCATTGCCTGCCTTCGATTCAATCAGTTCCACCAGTTTTTCGTCACTGATCGACTGCAGGTTCTCCTGCACCAGTTTGCCGATCTCCTCATGGCGTTCGTCGATCCAGCGGAAGAGATGGACCTTCAACATCTCATCGAGGGCCTGCCTTCGTTCCCGATCATGGCGCAGTTCCGTCAACAGCCGTTCCAGGCGGCTGCGCAAGAGCTTCAACCACCGCGGGTGATCATCGCCGGAGCGCCCCGTTTGATCCTCCAGCAGTTCCGTCAACAGGGGACCCAGTTCCAGGCGCTGAATCAACGTCGCCTTCCAGGCCTCCACCTCGCGCTGCCGCTGCGGGTCGGAACGCAGTTCATCGACCCATCGGCGGATCTGCGCCTCCAAGCGCAACCGCTGCGGGTCGCCGGTTTTGCGGAATCCGTCCAGAAAGGCGGCGGCGCTGTCGACCAGTTGCGTCTCCGGCGTCTTGCCGGCAAGTCCAATGACGAGATCATCAAAAAAGCGACGGCGGCGCATCCCCGATTCGTAGGCGCTGCGGGTCTCCCGGACAAGACGAGCCAGTTCCCCTTTGACCAGGGGGTGGCGGACAAGGGTCTCCAACTCCCCGACGGCCACATCGATGAGCCGCCCCGCCTTGCCGCTGTCAAGGGCCCATTCCACACTGTCCGCCAGCACAGGCCACAGGGGCAGTCCCGAGAGCAGCGAGCGGGCCGCCTCTTCCAAGACGTCCTTCACCTTCCGATCCCGGAGCAGCGTCGACATGCCGGCCAGCATATCGCCCAGAGGCTGTTCCGCCTTCCGCCCCTCCCCAAGCAGGTGCGCGAAGATGGGTTCCGTCAGGTCGTACCGGTTCAACTGCTCTTTCAGCGTCTCCCGGGAAAGCAGTTCCTCTTTCACCATCGATACGAGGGCCTCGAAGATCCGCTCCCGGTTGCGGGGGATGATGGCGGTTCGCCAGGGGATGCCGAGGGGACGGCGAAAGAGGGCCGTCACAGCGAACCAGTCGGCCAACCCGCCGATCAAGGCGGCGCTGCAACCGCTGGCAACGAGGCCGCCGAAAAAGGTATCTTCAAAGGGGGTGCTGACCAGAAAGCCCGCCAGGGCAATCAGGAGGACCAGCGTGGCCGTATGCCGGTTATTCATCGTTCAAACCATCCATTTCCTACCGGGCGTTATCGAAGCCGCATCGGCGCTCGATTCCATTATCGCACACCGAATTCTATTTTGCTGCTTCCGACGAATTGCAGGCGAAATTCAGAGACGGGGCATAGGTTCCATCTCAGATCGTCCCATGAAAAGTATAAACGCTTTTTCAACATCCTTGTACGCTAAAATCCAGGCGTGAAAAAGAAATCGGCTCTTTTCTCCCTAGCAGAAGGTGAAAAAAGCGTCAGCGTAAAAAAATAATGAGAGATAGCAAACACCAAGGAGGCGTCCGCCATGTCCATCCCCTTCGATATCGACCGCTTCGCCGATCTGGCCGAAGAGATGATCGCCCAGATCCCGGAAAAATTCCTTCGCCGTCTCAACGGCGGAATCCATATCCAACCGGACACCATCCAGGATGATGAGGGTTTTTTTATCCTGGGCGAGTGTTTCTTCGATGAGTATCTCGGTCACTGGATCAACATCTACCACGGCTCTTTTGCGGGATGTTTTGCCGAGGAGCCATCCGAGGTCTGGGAGGATGAACTGTACGAGACGATCCTCCACGAGCTTTGCCACCACCTGGAAGACCTGGCCGGCGCCGATGACCTGCTCAGAGAGGAAATGGCCGAGTTGGAAGCCTGGCGCGCCGAGAGAGAAAACGAAAAAACCGCCGCGCCTCTAGAGCGCGACGGCGTGACCGAAAGCTAGTCGTTGCAGCAACAGCGGCAACGGACGACAGCAGTTTGACCGGGTCGTAGATTGATGACTCTCACACGGCGGCGGCGACGGCATCTTCTTCGACTCATGGCGGTTTACCCCCCTCTCGGTCAGTTATACTGTACTATATGGAGGGAGGCAAAAATTGGTTCGCCCTTTTTTCATGTCGCCCTTGCACTTTTTGCTTCGTCACGGCGTAATCTATTCTCTTTGCGGTCATGGTATAATCAACGTGTTTTGAGGCATGGATCTTGGCAATCAGACAATCGTCCCCGCTATCATGGACTATCAACCATCGCCAAGGAGTTGATGAAACATGAAAACAACCTTTTCTTGGCTGCGAGAATATCTGCTGCCTTTCGCCATCGCCATTGTCCTGTCTCTTCTCATCCGGACCCAGGTCGGCGAGGCCAGGTACATCCCCAGCGAATCCATGCTCCCCACCCTCCAGGTCAATGACGTGGTGATCATCGATCGCATGCATCACCAGTACGAACGGGGAGACATCGTCACCTTCGACCCTCCCGCGGCGGCTAAAAAGGATGATGTGCTGATCAAGCGCGTCATCGGCCTTCCCGGCGAAACGGTGGAGGTGCGCAGGGGTCACGTCTACATCGACGATCAATTGCTGGAAGAACCTTATATCAAAGCGCCCTTCTCCGGCAGTTTCGGCCCCTTGACAGTCCCGGCAGGCGAATACTTCCTCATGGGCGACAACCGAGACAACAGCTTCGACAGCCGCTACTTCGGGACCGTTCCCGAAAAAAACATCCTCGGCGAGGCCGTGGCGAAGGTTTATCCCTTCAGCAAGGCCGGTTCCCTGAAAGACAACGGGGCAAATTAATGCTCTCTCACAAAGAAGCGCAGGAACAGGCCATACTATCCGTGATCCAAGAAAGCCCTGAGCCGGTCGGTTCCGGCAGCATCCGCGCGGAAGCCGCCCGGCGCGGCCTGGAAATGAGCGAAGCTACCGTCGGTCGGCTACTGAAAGACCTGGACGATAAGGGTTACACCGTGCGCCAGGGATTTCAGGGACGCCGGCTGACCGACGCAGGAAAAAAGCGTCTCATCGCCTTGAACCAGCGCTTGGAGCAGTCCTCTCTCAGCATGGAACTGGTCGACGCGCTGAGCAAGGAGAGAAAAAAGACCCTGCTCGATATGATGGTGGCCCGCAGGGCCATCGAGGGAGAAATCACTGCCATCGCCGCCCAGTCGATCACACCGGACGAGGTGGCCGAAATGGAACAGATCCTGCGCGAGCAGGAGCGGCTGTGCGCACAGGGGCGCCTGGCTTTTGACCAGGACATCGCCTTTCATAAAGCCCTGGCCCGCGCCTGCCGCAATCCTGTTCTTGAAAAGGCGCTTGAACTGATTTACCAGTCGGGACGCTACTCCCTCACCCTCGAAGAGATCCGCCGTGAGGTCTACGACGGTATCATGGCCGATCACCGGAAGATTTTCGACGCCATCCGGCGCGGCGCCCCGGAAGCCGCGCGAGCCGCCATGGTCACCCATCTGGAAAACGTGATTCGCGATATCGAACGACTGTGGCAAAAACACGATCTGGAATAATTCGTCAGAAAAATACCAAAATATACATTCATCAAAAAAAGAGGATTCGGGAACCAGTAGGGGGAATAATAAATATCACCACTCATCACTGATGAGGAGCGACTTCACTTAGCCAATTACTCTTTGTTCCGACGATATAAGCCTTTTATCCCCCAACGGCCGTTTATCGGCCGCTTTTTTTTGTGCAAAAGTCCTTTTCATCATAGCCTGCGACCCGACGGGTCATGAGAGTTTTTTCTGAAAATCGAAGGGAGTCAGCCTGTTACGGCTGTCTGAAGCGCGAAAGACCCCGGCCCTCCTTGTAGGTACGCGGGGTCTTTCTGCTTTTTAATTTGCCTGGGGAAATTCAAAAGGCCTCTATATTCCGTCAGTCTTGAACAATCTCCACCGCCCCCGACTGTTCCATCATCGCACGGACCCGGTCGATCTCATGGCGCGGCATCTTGAAGGCGACGACGAAGCCCTCCTTATCATCCAACCCTTCGACGCCGTCGCCGAAGGTTTCCACCTCTCCCAGACCGTCCCGCTCGGTCTTCAAAAAGGGCAGATCATGGGCAGCCTCGGCAAAGTTGTCGAAGGCCTGCTCCTCCCAGAGATTGCTGATGATCATATCCTTCCGGTCGAAGCCGCCGTTTCTGAGGGTGTCCACGAGGGCGCTGACCTGTTCCTTGTTCATAAAGCGGGCGATTAAGCGCAATGTCGCCACCTCCGGGCATTAGTATGACCCGTCTGTGTTCACACCATAACGCCTCGCTGCGTCCCAGGCCCGCTCCATCCCTTCACGCTCCGGCGGTTCCACGCCTGCCAGCGGATCCTCAATCCCCATCTCACGCCGCTTCTCGCTGCCCAGACGATGAAAAGGCAGGAAGGTCAACCGCTGCACATTCCCCATCGAGGCCGCAAACCGGCACAAGCCGTCCAGGTCTTCTTCGCTATCCGTATACCCCGGAACAAGCACATGGCGGATCCAGACCGGAATCTCCCGCTCCGCCAGCAATTGCGCAAAGGCCAGGATCTTGGCGTTGCCCACCCCGGTCAACCGGCGGTGATGGAATGGGTCGATCTGCTTGATGTCGAGCAGGACCAGGTCCGTGTAGGGCAAAAAACGTTCCGCCGCCTCCCGCTCACAATAACCGGAGGTGTCCAGGCAGGTACGGATCCCCTCTTCCCGGCAAGCCTGGAAAAGAGCGGCCACAAAGTCGGCCTGCATGGCTGGTTCGCCGCCGGAGACGGTGAGGCCGCCGCCGGAGGCGCGAAAATAGGGCCGGTAACGCCGGATGTCGGCCATCACCTCGTCGACGGACTGCAGCCGGCCTGACGCCGGGTCCCAGGTGTCACAGTTGTGGCAGTAGAGGCAGCGCAGCGGGCAGCCGCTCAAGAAGAGGACATAGCGGAGGCCGGGGCCGTCGACGGCTCCGCAGGTCTCGACAGAATGAATACGGCCATAAACGCGCCTCGTTGCTGTCAAAGATTCGGAGGAAGTTCTTGGAGCCGTTTCTAGTGCTGTTTGCCGCCCCTGATGAAAAGGCATTGTAACGCTCATCCCATCCACCTCCTACACCCGCTCAAAGAAGGTGCGCCGGATCACGTCAAGTTGCTGTTCCCGCGTCAGCTTGATGAAATTGACGGCGTAACCGGAGACGCGAACCGTCAACTGGGGGTACTTTTCCGGGTGGTCCATGGCGTCGAGGAGCGTCTCCCGGTCTAAGACATTCACGTTGATGTGATGGCCGCCTTGCTGGAAAAAGCCGTCGACAACGGACGTCAGGTTGGCCCGACGCTCTTCCGAGGTAGTCCCCAGGGCTTGCGGAATGATCGAAAAGGTGTAGGAGATGCCGTCCTGGCAGTCGCCATAAGGCAGTTTGGCTACCGAGTTCAGCGCCGCCAGCGCGCCCCGGCGGTCGCGCCCGTAGACGGGGTTGGCCCCCGGCGGGAAGGCTTCGCCGGCCTTGCGGCCGTCCGGCGTGGCGCCCGTCTTTTTGCCGTAGACGATGTTCGAGGTGATCGTCAGCACGCTCAAGGTCGGCACAGCGCCGCGGTAGGCCTTGCAGCGGCGCAGCTTCTCCATGAACCGCTGGACCACGTCGACGGCGATGGCGTCGGCCCTGGCGTCGTCATTGCCATAGGCGGGGTAGTCGCCCTCGACCTCGTAGCCGACAGCCAGGCCGGTCTCATTGCGGATGACGCGCACACGGGCATGCTTGATCGCCGACAGGGAATCAGCGACAACAGCCAGCCCGGCGAGGCCGCAGGCCATCGTGCGCAGCATGTCGCGGTCATGGAGCGCCATCTGTGCGCGCTCGTAGGCGTAGCGGTCATGCATGGCATGGATGATGTTGAGCATGTCCATATAGAGCCGCGCCGTCCAGCCGAGGAAGGCGTCGAAGCGGTCCATCACCGCATCGTAGTCGAGGATGTCGCCCTCGATAGGGGCCAGGCGCGGACCGACCTGCTCCCCCGTCTTTTCATCGCGCCCGCCGTTGATGGCATAGAGCAAGGCCTTGGCCAAGTTGGCCCTGGCGCCGAAAAACTGCATCTGCTTACCCAGGCGCATGGCCGACACGCAGCAGGCGATGCCGTAATCGTCCCCCCAGTAGGGGCGCATCAGGTCGTCGTTCTCATACTGGATCGCCGAGGTGACGATGGACAGGTCCGCGCAGAAGCGCTTGAAGTTTTCCGGCAACTGTTCCGACCAGAGGACGGTCAGGTTCGGTTCCGGCGCCGGGCCGAGGTTATGCAGGCTGTACAGGATGCGGTAGCTGTTTTTGGTCACCAGCGTCCGTCCGTCAAGGCCCATGCCGCCGACACTCTCGGTCACCCAGGTCGGATCGCCGCTAAACAGTTCGTTGTAGGCAGGCGGGCGGAGAAAGCGCACCATGCGCAATTTGATCACGAAGTCATCCATCAGTTCCTGGGCGGCTTCCTCGGTCAGGGTTCCCCGCCGCAGGTCCCGTTCCAGGTAGATGTCGAGGAAGGTGGAGACGCGGCCGATGCTCATGGCGGCGCCGTTTTGCTCCTGCACCGCCGCTAGGTAAGCGAAGTAGAGCCACTGGATCGCCTCCCGGCCATCGGCGGCGGGACGGCGGATGTCATAGCCGTAGGCGGCGGCCATGTCAGCCATCTCCGTCAAAGCGGCTATCTGCTCGCCCAGTTCCTCCCGCAGCCGGATCGCTTCTTCATCCATCCCGGAAGCGCCCACAGCATCCAATTCCGCCCGTTTCGTTTCAATCAAGCGGTCCACGCCGTAAAGAGCGACGCGGCGGTAGTCGCCGATGATCCGGCCGCGCCCGTAGGCGTCAGGCAACCCCGTGATCAGGCCGAGCCGCCGGACCTGGCGCATCTCCGGTGTGTAGGCTTCCATGACAGCCTGGTTGTGGGTCTTGCGGTGGTGGGTGTAGATCTCCTCTATGCGGGGATCCAGCGAATAGCCGTAGGCCTCGCAAGCCTGGCGGGTCATGCGGATCCCGCCCCTGGGGAGGACGGCCCTTTTCAACGGCGCGTCCGTCTGCAAGCCCACGATGCGTTCCAGGTCCTTGTCGATATAGCCGGGGCCGTGGGCGCCGATGCCCCCGATCGTCTCCGTATCCACATCAAGGACGCCGCCCCGCTCCCGCTCCTGCCGCATCAGTTCAGAAACTTTTGACCAGAGCGCCCGCGTCCGTTCCCTCAGTCCAGCCAAAAAAGCGGCGTCACCGCTGTAGGGCCGGTAGTTATCTTGAATGAACTGGCGCACATCGATCGATTCGCGCCAGCGATTGCCACGAAAATCCGCCCAGGGATGCAACACGCCCTGCTGCTTCTCCGCAAAGGTTTCCGGATTCTCTTTCACCCGTTCGATATCTTGCTTAAAGGTGAACCCTTTAAATTGCTGATGGATCTGTTCCATAACTGACATAACCAAACCCCTCCCGACATCAAAAGTTTTTGAGGATGCAATGCATCCATCGATGTCGGGCGGGCTTTCGTTTTTTAAAAAGCAAAAACCGCCCGGACATCGATTGCCCAGGCGGTCGGCATGTTTTCTTATCAGCCGCGCTCCCTGTGGTGAACTCCACTTCCGCCAGTCGCGCGACCCCTTGATTGTCTTGTTAATTGCATTGTATCCCGGTCCTGCCGGTTCGTCAATACCGTTCAGGCTGCTACGGGCTCCAACCCGTTTCTGCTCCATTGCCCCATTACGCCATTGAACCACCATTTCCTACATAGTTCGGCTGAACAGGGTGAAAATAAAGCCAAAGCTAGACAGGGGCCAAAAAAGCAACCAGTCAAAAGGAATCACGCATTCAAGAACAAACAAGAACAAATTTGAAGGAGGAGTTCCACCCATGCACCCCATGCAGCCCTACACCCCGGTGAACAACCAGGTTCCCCAGGATATCAACGCAGTCATGACGGGGATGCGCAACTTTCACGGCAACTTCAACCTGAACGCCTCCGGGTTTAACCCCCAAATGCCCGGCCACGGGACCCACCACGCCATGATCCTGCGGCAGGAGCCGCGCACCGTCAAAAAAATCGGCGCCGGGATCGGCCTCCCCTATGAGGTGCGCCTGGAAATGGCCCTGATGCTCGACGACCACCAGTGCGCCCTGACCATTGCCTTGCACCAGTACAACAAGCACCACTGGATGACCGAAGGCGCCGAGGCTTTTCTGAGCCTCCACGAACTGCTGAACGAACACCGGGAAAAGACGAACGATCATATCGACATGATCGGCGAACGGGTCACCCGCCTCGGCGGCGTCCCCACGGCCCACCCCGTCACCCAGCATGAACTGTCCTACATCAAGCATGAGGTGGAAGGCCGCTATACCGTTCGCGACTTCATCCGCAACGACCTGGAGCATGAACTGAAGATCCAGGAGATGATGCGGCGGCAGATCACCCGGGCGCATGAACTGAAGGATTTCGGAACAGTAGAGGTATTGGAGGAGGTGCTGAAAGATCGGGAGGATCTGGGCTACCACCTCTACAGTGTCCTCGAAGACGACACCCTGGTCCGTGGCATGGGACACTTGATGGATCAAAAGTATGACCGCGCCGGCGACCGGCCGATGGATCCCGGGAGCAAGTTGCAGTAACAGAATTCGTTCCCGAGTTCGAAAAATAGCAGCAAGCCCGTGGTCTCCATGAAAAGAGCCACGGGCTTGGTCACTTCAATGTCTTACGTAGATATTTCAGAAAAGCCGTTATCTCACCGACCCACCTTCTCGATCAACCGATCCAGCAGCCCCAGCACCATCTCGGAATTCTGCTCTAATTCCTTGTACTGGCGCTCCGCCTCGGCGCGGTTGCCGGCGTGGAAGGCGATGACGGCCTTGACGGCGCAGTCGTGGACCTTGTGGTGCGGCCCATCCATGGCGATGAAGTCAGGATCGCCTTTTAAGGCATTGTCGCCGAAGTACCACCGGCCCAGGCGGCATTCCTGGTGGGAGTTGACCTCGTCCGGTTGGATCTCGATGACGCCCTTTAGCATGTTTTCGATGCGAAGTTTCCAGAGCAGGTGGTCCGATTTCGCCTTGGTCAGGATCTGCACCGACGTCAGGCTGCCATCGTTTTCGATTTTGAAGCGGTGGATGGAGTTCATCAGTTCGTTGGCGACGGCGCTCGTCTCCTCCGACCCGGCGGCGATCGTCTCCATGGCCGCCGTCGTCTCCTCCACAGCCGCCGATACCTCATGGATATGTATATTGACATTTTCAATGGCTGTCGCAACGGAATCAATGAGTTTCACAATCTTGTCGGAACTCGCCACATTCTCTGCCGTCACGCTGACGATGTTCTGCACGGCCTGCTCCGTATGTCGGACCGCATCGAGGATGTTTTCCAGGGCTTTGCCGGCCTTCTGCACGACGATCACACCGGCGTCTGCCTCTTCGCGGCTTTGCACCGTGGCGGCTACGGCTGCAGTCGTGCTCTCGGTGATTTTACCGATCAGTTGGCTGACCTCCCAGGCGCCCTTGTTGGACTGTTCGGCCAACTTCCGCACCTCATCGGCGACGACAGCGAAACCGCGTCCCGCCTCCCCGGCGCGGGCGGCTTCAATGGAGGCGTTGAAGGCCAGCAGGTTCGTTTGCTCGGCGATCCCCGTGATCATGTCGGAAATCGTCCGGATCTGCTTCGAATACTCCCCTAGGGTGCTCATGATCTCTTCTGTTTCCACGGTCTTTTCCTTGATTCTGCGCATCCGTCCGATCGTTTCGGCGACAGTCTCCTTGCCCGTGTCGGCCGCTTCGATCATGACATGCGAGTTTTCCGAGGCCTTCTGCGCCTGGGTGCGGGCGATCTGGATCAGGGAAGACAGTTCCAGCAGGACCGAAGAGGCGTCCACGATCGCTTGGTTACCCTGCTCCGTCTCATCGGTAACCGAGTGGATATTGTTGGCGATTTCCTGGATGGAGGCGGACACCTCTTCGCTCGACGCCGCCAATTCCTGCGAACTCGCCGCTAGATTTTCGGCGGCTTCGCGGATCATGCCGACCGTATCGGCTTGATTGCCCACCATCTGGTTAAAAGTCGCGGTCATCTGACCGACTTCATCGGTCGAACGGACATTGCCGTAAGCCGTCAAATCGCCAGCGCCCACACGGGTCATGCACATCTGCAACTCGCTGATCGGAGCGGTTAGGGACCGGGTGATCAACGAGCCGATCAGGTAACAGACGAGCATCAGCAGGGCCGTCGTGATGATGACGGTGATGTTGGTCTGATTGGTCAATTTTTCAATCTCGTGATACAGGCCTTCTGCGACCTGCTGGTTGTGTTCGGCTATCTCCTGTCGCATCGAAATGACCTTGGTAAACTCAAACTGATTTCCCCGAAAAACAGCTGTCGCCTCTTCCGTCCTTCCCTCAAGAGCCAGTTGGATCACCATTTTACGGACACTTCTCGTGTATCCCAGCGACGTTTCCAACTCGGCCATCTTTTGTATCTCAAAGTCGTCAAGCCTGGTTTGTTTGTATCTCTCCTGCAAGTCATTGATGACGGCTGTGTTCTTATCAATCCCCTGGACGAGTGTTTTCTTCAGTTCCCCGTCGCGGGTAATGATGATTTCCCACATCTTCGCTTCGTTGTCCCGGGCGAGGGCGCGGACTTCGCCCATCCACTCCACAGGCAGCAGCCGGTCTCTGTACATCTCCTGAGCGTCCCGGGTGATCAGGGAGAGGAAGTAATAGTTCACACCGCCCATGACGATGAGAAACCCTAAGACGAAAAGGGTGTATACGAGCAACTTATTGGAGATCTTCAGTTTGTTCAGCCAAGACACACCGATCCCTCCTCCGTTTTCTTCCGCCATCTCCGTTCCGTCTCCGCCGGTTTTTTCTGCTGTAACCAGCGGTAATGTCCGCAGGGATTCATACAAAGACTAATAATATCTTTTTCATTATATAGCACATACAGGTTAAGCACAATTTAAGAATCGGTAACGCTTCAACAATAGCAAGAAAGGACGCGTTTCACTTAATGATATTTATTATTGGTTCTTATGATGCCTAAAGTCAAAGAACCCCCGGGAACGGGTTTGTCCGCTCCGAGGGGTTCCTTTCCTTCCGCCCTAAAACCGGAAGACGCGCAGGCGCTCCGGCTCGGATTCCTGCGCAGGCGGCGGCTCATCTATTGTCACCACAGCCGGCGTTACGACAGCGGGCGTTGTCACAACCGGACAGTCAGGGTAGCCGGCTTTGGGAAGGGTAAAACCATAGAGCCCATTCAGCCGGAACAACTCCTCCGGCTCAAAAGCCCGCCGTTCCAGGATGGCGGCGACAAGGGCGTCGATGGCCGGCAGGCGCTCTTTGTCGTCGGGCGTTAGGAACCGGTAGAAGACCATGCTGAAAAAGGGATCGCCCAGGAGGTCATAGTCGAGCAGTTCGTTCCGCTGCTGCTGCAGGTCTTGCAGCAGCCATTCCAAGGTTTCCGCCGACGGGCGCTCACAGTAGCAGATCGGGAAAAGGCGGTCGACCTGCCGCTGCCGGTACTTGGCGGAACCGATCCACATTTTTTTCAACTTCTCTATCAGGGACATGGCGCTCCCCCTTCCCGCTGCAAATTAACCCTATAAAACTCTCGACGAGATTATCCGCAGAAATACCGCCCCCGGACGCGCAATTTTTTCAAGGTCTCATCGCTGCCCCAGAAAGCGCCCGTCTTCTGATGCTCCTGGATGTCCCCCAGGGCCTGTTCCAGTTCAAAAAACTTCATGCAGGCCTCGCCGGTGATGTGCTGGGGCTGGCAACGGATGCTGCCGCCGCCATGGCACTCGATGCGCAAAGCGCTGCCGTCGCTGTCTCGCGCCAGGACGACGAGGGCGCCCTCCTCGGCTTGTTCCGACACGGCGTAGCCCCGTTTGAGCGCCTCGATTTTGGCCAGTTCGGCTGTGTAGTACTTGAGTAACAGTTCCGCCTCCCGGCCGAGGTAGCGGGAGACATGATCGCCCTCCCAGTCGGCTTCGATCCGGTAGCCGCCCGCCCCTTCTTCCGCCGGAACGAGGGCGGCGTCATACTTGCCTGGCAGGCGGATCACGAAATCCTTCTGTTTCCGGCCAAAGTAGTAGCGGCACAGGTCGTTCTCGCGCAGTTCAAAACCCATGCGCGCCACGGCCTTGCGCAGGGCCTCCATATTGGTCACCGACTGGCTGAGGATTTGCGTGAAATGGCTCATGCAACCTCTTTCCTTTCGAAAAGGCTTCCTTCAGGCGCCGGCCCCATTGGCCAGCCGCGCCGCCTGGCGTCCCCACTCGCGCAACGCAATGATGCGCTCGCGCGTCATCTCGCTTTCCGACATGGGTATAATCGTGCGGGCAGCCTCCAGAATATCGGCAGCGGTCACCTCGCGGCGGTTGTCGCTCCAGGCGTGGAACATGCCCAGCACGACGGCCTCCTCGATCTCGGCGCCGGAGAAGCCTTCCGTCGCCTTGGCCAATTCGTCGACGGCGAACTGCTCTGGATCTCGCTTGCGCCGCCGCAGTTGGGCGGCGATGACCTGGCGCCGCTCCTGTTCATCGGGCAGGTCAACGAAGAAGATCTCGTCGAAGCGCCCCTTGCGCAGAAACTCCGGCGGCAGTTGGCTGATATCGTTGGCTGTGGCGACGACAAAGACAGGGCTCGTCTTTTCCTGCATCCAGGTGAGAAAATGGCCGAAAACACGGGCTGTCACGCCCGAGTCGGTGCGGTTGCTCGACTGCACCCCGGCGAGACCTTTCTCGATCTCGTCGATCCAGAGGACCACGGGAGAGACGGCTTCGGCCACCGCCAAAGCCCGCCGTGTGTTGGCCTCCGTCTCACCGACAAAGGAACTGAAGAGGCGGCCGGCGTCGAGCCGCAAGAGCGGCTTTTGCCACTCCGAAGCGAGCGCTTTGGCAGACAGGCTCTTGCCGCAGCCAGGCACCCCGACGAGGAGGACGCCCCGGGGAAAGGGCAATCCATAGGCCTGGGCCTCCGGCGAGAAAGCGGAGACGCGGGTGCGCAGCCACTGCTTCAACTGAGAGAGGCCGCCGACGGCCGACATATCGAGATCATGGCCGATAATCTCCAGGACCCCGCTTTTGAGGATGATCTGTTCCTTTTCTTTCATAATCACCGGCGGATCGAAGTTACCGGAGGTGACCAGGGAGAGGGCGAAGGCGTTCTCCGCCTCGCTAATCGTCAACCCCAGGGCTGCATCGGCGACGGCGGTGATGTTCTCCGGCGGCGCCACGCCAGCCGCCTGGGCCACATGATGGATGACAGCCTCCAACTCCTCGCGGCGGGGAAAGGGGATGGTCGTCATGACGATCTCCCGCGCCAGTTCAACGGGGATGTCCATCTGGGCTGAGATGAAGACGAAGACGATGCCCCGCCGCTTCATCTCCTGAAAGGTGTCTTTGGCGGTGCGCCACACGTCAGGGGAGCGCCAGTAGGGGTGGTAATCCAATAAGCAGTAGATGGTGTTGGTCGGCAATTGGGCCGCCTTTTTCAGCGCCTCTACCGGATCGGGCGCCTTGATTTTAAAGTCAAACATGCCGCCCAGACCGGCGAGGGCCTTTTTATTGACATGCAGCATTTGCAGGTGTTTGGAGGAACTCCACTGGGCGAGGTGCATGCCATAGCGCTCGGCGATGCGCCGGCATTCGGCGACGACGCGGTTCTCTTCCGGAGACAGGACGGCCACAGCAGGGTAGCCAGACTTGATATAGTTTTCGAGCATACAAGTCCTCGCTTTCAATATTGGTATCGATTCCTATTTTCGCTTTGCGAAGGATTTTTCCTGCTGAGGCAAGGAAAATTTGCCCTTTCCCAAGCAAAGGGGCTCTTACTACATTGATGCCGCCGAGGCGTCCCATTGTTCTATTGCTCGTATAATGCCTGCCGCTCCTGGGAAAAATGGCAGGCGGAGGTGTGCAAATGAGTCATACTGCAACGGCACTGTTCGCCAAGTTTCTGATGACGCTGGTCGTGTCAGGTATCACTTTGGGTTATATCGCCGGGAGCACCTGGTGGGGCATCCTGCTCTTCAGTGTGGCGGCGACGGCACTCAACTACCTGCTGGGCGATCTGATCGTCCTTCCCCGGATGGGCAACCTGATCGCCTCTGCCGGCGATGGCCTTTTGGCGGCGGTGACCGCCTATGTCCTGACCTTTTTCATCACCGGTTTGCGCACGACAACCCCTGCCTTGGTGCTGTTGGCCCTGCTGGTGGCGATCGGCGAATATGTCTTCCACATGTACCTGCGCGCAGACAGAAAGGTTCAGCCCAAGGGGATTGCTGGTTCTTCGCTTTTTGGGTGGAACATGAGACCAAGTTGTGATATACTGTAAGTAATCGCATAGGGTTTTTGAGGAGGAGTCTGTCACCACGGGCTCCCTTTCTTTTTATCCCGTTTTTTCTCCGATAAAAATCGAATCATGAAGGGGCGATTATTGGATGGCGATCATTTTTCACACCTGCAATCTAGTCCGCAAAAAGTTCCAATCGAAGCAAGAGCGCCTGAAGCCAAAGTCTGGTGAAACGGCGAGGCGGTCTGAAGCGGCGAAGCAACTCCCTGCGGAAAGGGGGAGTTCCCGTGACGCCGAGTCAACACAAAAAGGAAACAGCCACAAAAACCCTTAAGCGAGGACTGTTTCTCACCTTGGGCGCTTTGCTCGTCGCTGTGGCCCTGGAGGTGTTCCTGGTCCCCAACCACATCATCGACGGCGGCGTCGTCGGCGTCTCGATCATTCTCTCCTACCTGTTCCCGCTCCCGCTCAGCGCCTTTTTGTTGATCTTGAACATCCCATTTCTCATTTTCGGCTATAAACAGATCGGCAAGACCTTCACCATTTCCACCCTCTACAGTGTGTCGGTGCTGGCGCTCGGCGTCCATTTCATCCATGGCTCTCCGACGGTGACAAGCGACTTTCTGCTCGCCGCCGTCTTCGGCGGCATCACCCTCGGACTCGGCGTCGGTCTCATTCTTCGTTACAACGGCTCCTTGGATGGCACGGAGATCCTGGCCATCATCCTCACCCGCCGGCTTCCCTTTTCCGTCGGTGAGATCATCATGTTTTTCAACATCTTCATCCTAGGCAGCGCCGGCTTTGTCTTCGGATGGGATAAAGCCATGTACTCCTTGATCGCCTATTTCATCGCCTTCAAGACGATCGACCTCGTCCTGGAGGGCCTGGACGAATCGAAAGCTGTCACGATCATCTCCAACAACGCCCAGGACATCGCCGAGGCGATCATGGCGCGCCTGGGCCGCGGCGTCACCTACCTCTACGGCAAGGGCGGCTTTTCTGGCGAGGAAAAGGAGATCCTCTACTGTGTCGTGACACGCCTAGAACTGGCCAAACTGCGGCAGATCGTCCTGGATTATGACCCAGACGCCTTTGTGGCCGTCGAGCATGTGGCCGAGGTGATGGGCGGACGCTTCGCCAAGAAGGCGATCCACCCTTGACGGGAAACCTTGACGGGAAAACAACCGTCGTTATACAATAACGGCGCCATTCATGTTCAAAAGCGCATACGGGAATTTGAGGAGGAGCCTGTCACCAAGGGGCTCCTCTGTTTTTTTGCGCTTTTTTGCTTTTTGTTATTTTTTCTCTCCATTTTTACGGAAACTATTTTTTAGGAGGAAGAACAATGAAAGACATTGCCTTTGTCGCTTCGATCATCGTCTTCGTCGTCGCCTATGGGTTGATCATCTGGGAGAAGATCCCCCGGGCGGTGACCGCCATGCTCGGTGGCCTGATCATGATCCTGCTCGGTTTTCTCAATCAGGAGATCGCCATCAAGGATGACATCGACTTCAACACCCTCGGCCTGCTGATCGGCATGATGATCCTCGTCGCCATCACCCGCCGCAGCGGCGTCTTTGAAGCGCTGGCCATATGGGCCGCCAAGGCGACGAAGGGCAACCCCCTCCGCCTGCTGGGTCTCTTGACACTGATTACGGCCGTCATGTCAGCTTTTCTGGACAATGTCACCGCCGTCCTGCTCATCGCGCCCGTCACCATCATCCTGGCCGACACGCTGAAGGTCAACCCCATGCCCTACCTGATCGCCGAGATCCTTGCCTCCAACATCGGCGGCACGGCCACCCTGATCGGCGATCCCCCCAACATCATGATCGGCAGCGCCACAGGCCTTGGCTTCATGGAGTTCATCATCCACATGGCGCCGATTGCGATTGTGATCCTGCTCGTGACAACGGCCTTGTTGATGGTCCTATACCGCAAGGACTTTTCCTCGGAGATCGAGAACCGCGACACCATCCTGGCTATGAATCCGGCCGAAAAGATCAAAGACTGGGCGCTTTTGAAGAAATCCCTCGCTGTCCTCGCCCTGACGATCGTCGGTTTCGGCCTCCATGGCCTCCTGCACATTGAATCGGCCACCATCGCCCTGACCGGCGCCATGATCCTGATGATCGTCAGCCGGGAAGAGCCCGAAGAGATCTTCCTCCTCGTCGAATGGCCGACCATCATCTTCTTCGTGGGGCTCTTCGTCCTCGTTGGGGGTTTGAAGGCGACCGGCGTCATCGCCGCGCTGGCCCAGTGGGCGCTGGACATCACCCAGGGCAACACGCAGACGGCGTCGCTGTTGATCATGTGGCTGTCGGCCATCGCCTCGGGGTTTGTCGACAACATCCCCTTCGTGGCCACCATGATCCCCATGATCCATGAGATGGGCGCCCTCTCGGGCATGGAGTTGGAGCCGGTCTGGTGGTCTCTGGCCCTGGGCGCGTGCCTGGGCGGCAACGGGACGCTGGTGGGCGCCTCGGCCAACATCATCGTCGCCGGGATCGCCGAGAAAGCAGGCGTTCCCATCTCCTTCAAAAAGTTCTTCCTTGTCGCCTTCCCCTTCATGCTCCTTTCCGTCGCCATGGCCCATGTTTATGTCCTCTTCCGTTATTTTTAAGGCCTCTAACTAGGGCTTTCCAAAGGGCTTTTTCAAAGGAAAAGAACTTTTGCATAAAAAGCCGAGATCTTCCAATGCGATAAGCGCAGTTTTTAATGGCAATTTTTTGAAGACCTTTTGTTCTTTCCCTCATACTGTATATCGGGCAAGGAAAACCAAACGGCCTCGCCTGAGGAGGGAATCAACCATGGGCAACGCCTACTGCGGCGGCTTTTTCAACAACGGTTTCGCAGTGGTGGCCGGCCTGGTCATCGCGCTGATCGTTATCGGCGCCTTCTATCCCGAGATTGCCGGCTTCGGCTACGGCGGGCAATGAGGTTATGCAGCGCTGCAAGGAAAGGAGGCAACCGGCATGAGCGACGGATGCGGCGGTTACGCAGGGAACTACATTGGGAATCGCATTGTTGCCCTGGCCATCTTGATTATCATTATCGCCATTTTAGGAACCAATTTTGGCTTCGGATACGGCCGCTACTAAGCGCGCCGCCCTTTTTCGACGGGCAGGTTGCGTGCATCAGGAAGAGTCAGCATGGGTGACAATAACGAAGCGGGAGCGCCGGAGTGGTCAGGCGCTCCCTGCTTTTTAAAAGCGGAAGCGCCTGACCTGTTGGCCAGCGCTCCCCCTAGTCGTTCCCTTCTTATCCGTTCCCTTATACGTTTCCGTAACCGTATCCGAAGCCGGTCCCCAGGATGGCAATGATGATGATCAGAATGGCCAGGGCAACAATGTAGTTGCCGATATTAACGTATCCGCCGCCGCAGCTAGCGCCCATCGAGGTCCCTCCTCTTCTGCGTAATCCAAAAGCCTGTTTTCTTAGGATTCTACATAACCGTAACCGACGATGCTCGGGTAGAAAGCGCCAATCACGATCAAGGCTATGACCAGACCGGCGACGACACCGAAGCCTCCCCAGAAGCCTCCGCACCCATTAGCCATCCCTTTTCCCTCCTCATCCCATCGATATAGGCTGCCTTCACCATACATTATGGAATTTTTTCCTATCGGTTCCTAATTCTTCTCTGATTAACCTGATTCCCCCTGGTGAAGCTAAGACAGGGAAAAGGGGCTGCACAAGCATACGAAAAGGAGCGCTTTCCATGGATTTGCAAGAGGCCTTCGCCCCTCTGGGGCGTCATCATCTCTTCTACCGATTGGCAGGAAAAGGCCGTGAGGCCCTTTTGCTGTTGCACGGCATCCCGACAAACTCGCTTCTCTGGGGACAGACGATTCCCTATCTGGCGGAGAACTATCTGGTGATTGCGCCGGACTTGCTCGGTTACGGGCGGTCAGGCCGGGGGCCGACGGAGGATTTGACCCTGCCCCAGCAGGCCGGATACATGATTGGCCTCTTGGACCGGCTGGGCATTCCTCGCGTCCATGTGGTGGGACACGACCTGGGCGGCGGTATCGCCCAGATCCTGGCCGTCAGGCACCCCGACCGGGTTGCCAGCTTTGTCGTCGCCGACGGTGTCTGCTTCAGCAACTGGCCCCTGCCGAAGGTCGTATCGCTGCGTTATCCCACCGCCCCCGAGTTCGAGCCGTCACCTGCCTTCATTGAACGGATGCTGCGGGTCGGCCTGTTCCACCAGGAACTGGCGACGCCGGAACTGATCGATGCCTTCGTGGCCCCCTATGCCCACGCGACCGGCGCCCAGGAGTTGCAAACAGCCTCTTTTGCGCTGGAACATCATCAAACAGAGGAACTCGTCCCCCACCTCGCCAATGTTCAAGCGCCGGCGACCTTTTTGTGGGGTCAGTATGACCGCTATCTTCCCCCTTACTGGGGATACCGCCTGAACCAGACTGTTCCGAATTCAACCTTCCGCATCTTGCCGGAATGCGGTCACTACTCGATGATCGACAACCCGCCGCTCTTCGCCCAGGAACTGTTGCAACACTTGCAGCGGATATTGTAAGGCAGGCGGGATCGACGAAGGGAAAGGCCTTGATCGCCTTTCCCTTCGTCGCAGTTTTCCTCTTAACAAGCCTCGTATTGCAAGCCTCGTTACATGTAGGTGGCCGCCTTGCGGACAGCCGCCTGATGTTCGAGGTCCAGGCGATTTCCTTCATGGGTCCGGCTGTTCAGGAAGTGGATGCAGGTCTGTCCCTGCATGTTATTGGTGGTGATCGTGTCATAGCCGTGGGGCATGCCGTTGATCGAGGCGGCGATTCGCCACCCTTTGACGGTCACGACGACAGGTTTGCGGTTCCAACTCCAGACGCCGCCGTAAATCCGCTTCATGACAGAGGTATCCCAGGCGGTTACCGGTTCCACATCGGCGTGCTTGACGCCGCCGGTTCGTTTGATCCTGTAGGAAAGGCCTGTGATCGGATCGGTCACCTTGGCGGTAAGGCCGACAGGCAGCAGATAGGCGACCGTATTAACCCAATCAAGCATCTGCGGGCGCAGGGCTTTGAAGGTTTGCGGGCCTGCCACCCCGTCTACGGTCAACTTGCGATAGGCCTGAAACTGCTTCAGCGCATCGAAGGTAACGGCTCCGAAATAGCCGGTCGGTTCTTCGGAAAAATAGCCCATCTCTTTCAGATAGCCTTGCAGTTGTTGCACATCAGCGCCGGAAACACCCCAGTAGAGTTCACGGGAGCCAAACTGAGGCGTTGCCGCAAGCGCCGTCAGCGATCCAAAAGGAAGCGTCGCGAGGGCGGCCAGCGCCCCTCCTAAAAAATTACGGCGATTCATCGATACACCTCCGAAATATTCATTAAATCCGCGACTACACATAATAATACATAATTTCACTGCCTTTTTGTTGTGAAAAATACTGGCAAAATCGTATTTTGACTTAAATAAAAAAGGCGTGGTCCGCGAAGCGGCTCCACACCTGTCTTACATCAATCAAATTCACTTTTCAACGCCTGCTTTAGCGACGTCCATGACGCCCGCCAACCAGCCGCAATATGTCTCCTCTATTGCAGGCCTGGGTGCGCCCCAGTAATACCCTTGACCGCATTCGATGCCCATGGCCTTCAACCGTCGCCAGATCTGCTCATTTTCCACATATTCGGCGATGGTCCGTTTGCCCAGCGAATGGGCCAGATCGTTGATGCCTTTGACCAGGGCCATACTTTCCGGGTTCTCCTCGATCGCCCGGACGTAGGCGCCATCGATCTTGATGTAGTCCACGGGCAACCGGAAGAGATAAGAAAAAGAGGAGTACCCGTTGCCGAAGTCATCAATGGCAAAGGAACATCCCAGTTTTTTCAGTTCACCCACCCATTGCTGGGCTTTGATCAGGTCTCGGACGACGGCTGTTTCGGTGATTTCAAAGCCGAGGCGCTCCGGCGCCACACCGCTGGAACGAATCGCGCCGGTGATGAATTGCAGCAATTCCATATCGCCGAGACTCTCCCCGGAGATATTGATGTATAGTTCCAGTTGCGGATGAGCGCGAAGAATCCGCAACGCTTCCCCAACAACCCAGCGATCGATGTCAGTCATCAGGCCGAAGTTCTCTGCCACCGGGATGAATTCGCCCGGCGAAATCCAGCGGCCCTTGCGGTCGGAAAGGCGGAGCAGCGCCTCATGGTGGCGGACCGAACCCTCCTGGAGATTCACGATAGGCATGAAGAAGAGAGAAAAACGTCCCTCTTCGGCGGCGTCTTTGAGCAAGTCGATCAACTGCTGCGCTTTTTCCAGGCGATTCAGGCCATGTTCGTCGGCCCGCGCGATCAGACGCCGCCCCCGCCCCATCGATTTCGCCAGGTGCATGGTGGTGCCGGCCCGCGCAAGGACCTGCTGGGGGCTCATGGCGCCGTCGATGAGCACGATGCCCACGCTGGTCGTCAAGCGAAGCCCTTGACCGGAAAGCACCGGCATGGACCCTTCCTCCTGATCCCACCGGAGCAGTTCATCGGCGACCTGACAGGCCGTCTCCTCATCCGCCGCTGACAGCAGCACGGCGAACTCGTCGCCGCCCAAACGGGCGACCATGTTGGGAGGAATCACCTTGCGGCGAAGGACAGCGGCCAAAGCGATCAACAAGCGATCACCCACGTCGTGGCCAAGCAGATCGTTGATCACGTTGAAGTTATCGATATCGACAAACAGCAATGCCTTTGTCCGATCCGGCGCAGCCGCCTCTACCGCCTGCGCAAGGGCCATTTCCAGGTGATAGCGGTTGGGAATCCCGGTCAGAAAGTCATGGCTGGCCATGTGCCTGAGCCGTTCTTCCGCTTTTTTTTGCTCATCCAATGTCCGCTGGTGCTTGATCGCGCCGCCGAGGCTGTAGGCGACTGTTGAGAGGGCGGCTTCTTCCTGCGGGGTCCACTGTCTGAGAAGGCGGCAATCATCAAAGCCGATAAACCCCCATAACTGATCGTCCGTAAAAATTGGCACAGCGATCAATGAACAGATTTTGTGATGCATATGAAGGGGGATCTGTTCCGATTCGGGAAAGTCCTGAACCAACCCGCGGATGAGGCCCCCCTGCAAAAAGGTGTCCAACCACCGCTGAAAACCGCTCTGACGGTAGGAACGGTTTTGCAGTTGGGGGTGAAAGGGGTGCGCCCTTGCCGGATCACTGCACCATTCCTGTCGGTGGCTCATCAACCATTCGCGCTGATCCGGCAGCCATGTGTTTTCAAAGAGGTAGACTCTATCGACATCAACGGCCCTGCCCAGGATCGCGAGGGCATCCTCAACAGCTTCTCCAAAAGATTGCCGCGTCAATAACCGGTTGGTTGCGCAGGTCACGCCGTAAAGAAGCCGCTCTTGTTTTTGCAACGCTTTCTCCAGGTCATTTTCCTTTGCTGTACCGGCTGCGCTGCTGTTGTACAAAGTCATGACTTGCCCTTCCTCTTTTCAGAAAAAACTGGATGAGCGTCCAAACCTGTTTAGAAGCAGGGCGCTCAGCGGATGACGAACTTTTTGACCATTTCGTTCAGGGATTCCGCCAAGGCGCTCGTCTGCTCGGCCATGCTCGCCAGGTTTTCTACAGTAGCCGTCTGTTCTTCCGTCGCCGCAGAGACCTGTTGGCTGTTGGACAAGGTGATTTCACAGATGGAGGCTACCTTGTCGATGAGACGGACGATCTGTTCGGACGTGGCCACCTCATCTCTCGTGATTTCCAAGATCTCGTTCATGCTGGTGATCGACTGTGTGACATCGCCGATGATCTTCGAGAAGGTGACGTCTGTCGCGTTGACTACGTCCACACCGACCGTGACGGCGCTGTTCGACGCTTCCATCGATTGCACGGCTTTGCCGGTCATCTCAATCATCCCGGTGACCAGGCCGGCGATTTCCGTCGCCCCTCGATGGGACTGCTCTGATAACTTCCGGACCTCTTCAGCCACGACGGCGAAGCCTCGCCCGTGTTCTCCCGCCCGGGCGGCTTCAATGGCCGCATTCAGGGCCAGCAGGTCGGTCTGGGCAGCGATGGCATTGATCGTGGTGATGATATCGCTGATCCGCGCCGATAAATTGCTCAATTCCTGCACGACGTCTTTCGTCTCGTCCGACTTCTGGCGGATCACATCAATGGCCTCAACGGCCTGTTTCACCTTGGTCCGGCCCTGATGGGCCGATTTCATCGTCAAGTCGGATAAGGCGCTCGCTTGGGAAGCCTTCGTTTCTGCCAACTGCACCAGGCTGGACAACTGCAACAGCGATTTGGACACCTCGATAAAGGAGGCGTTTTGCTCTTCCGCCTCTTGGGCGACCTGCTGGGCAGTGGCGCTGATCTGCTCCGTCGCGGCATTGATTTCTACCGTCGAACCGGCCAACTCTTCCGAGGCCGCTGACAGTTGAACCGAACCCATCTGGACCTGCTGAAGCGTATCCCCTTGATTGTGAATCATCTTGTTGAAGGATTTGCCTAAATCCTCGATCTCGTCATTCGTCCGGATGGCCGCCTCGACGGTGAGGTCCCCGTCGCCGGCCTTCTCCATCAATCCTTGCAGTTGCCGGATCGGATTGGCGATTTTGTTGGCCAGGACGAAGGCGATGGCGGCGGCGGCCGCCATGACGGCGAGCACGATCACCAACGTTCTCTCTTTGATCTGGATCGCCGGCAGCATGTATTCATCGTAATTGGCGGTTACCGCGATCACCCACTGGCCGATCGGCTGGAACCGCACGAACTTGTAGACCCCGCTGTATGTATAAAAGCCTTCCGACGTCTCTCCCGCTTTCATTTGTGCCACGATTTTCTTCAGCGCCAGTTCCGTTGTGTCAGAGAGGTTTTCCTTCAAAATCTTGTCTTTGACGGGATGAGACAGGATTAAGCCAGTCCGATCAATCATGTAAGCATACCCGTTCTCGCCGATTTTCACCTTCTGGGCGTGCTTGGAGATGGTGTCGAAACGGATCGTGCCGATCAGGGCTCCCGTTAAAGCGCCGGAAGCAGGATCGCCCGTTCGAAGCGGTAAGGCAAAGGCGACAACCGGTTCCTGGGTCAGTTTGGAGATGATTACATCGCTCATGGCTTCAGCACCGGCCAGCGCTTTTTTTACATACTCGCGGTCAGCCAGGCTGGCGTTGCTGACGGGGTTGTCATGGGTCATCACGGCGTTGCCGTCGCGATCTACGATGATCAGCGATTCGAGGAGGTCCTTGTTCTCCTTTTGCAGGGACGATAAAAAAGCAAAGGCCTCGCCACCGGCATCCCGGTTATGATCGGCGGCTCTCGCGAGCACGCCGTTTTTGCTCGCCACTTTTAAGTAGTCCTTCGCCCCCGCCAGATCAGCTTCCACCAGTTCCGCCGTTTGTTCCGTTACGGCCCGGATCTGGTCCTCGATCGTCTTCTGCAGTGACGCCGCCGCCTGCTGATAGGAGATGATTCCCAAGAGGATTACCGGAATTGTTGCCAATGCGAGAAACCCCACGAGCAATTTTGCTCTAATCCCTATTTTCACCGGAGCACCCTCCCCAACGCCCATCAGGTAAAGTTTGCAGAGACGAGACAAGATATGCCGCTTCCCATACCGTTCATTATAACACAGCGATTTTTCTCCGGTGAGTCACCCGGCAAAATAAACGCCTGTCCAAATTTGTTGGGGGCTGTCAGGCTGATTTAATTTGTATGGTTGCAAAGGAAAAAAGGAGGGTCCAGATTGGCAACCTGTTTTCCTCCTTTTTTCCTTAGTTATCGATTTCCTGTGGCCTCAACTATCGATCCCCGTTTGAATGATATCGATCAGCGCTTGCGGGTGACCGTGGCCTTTCATCTCGCTGACGACGGTGTCAACATCATAGGCCACTTCCCGGAAGGTGACGGCGACGGTGTCGCCGAGTTGAATCAGCGCGTAGGTTGCGTTGGGATTCCCCTGTTTTGGCTTGCCGACGCTTCCCACGTTGATGATGTGAACCCCGTCGACAAGTTTATGGAAGGTCTGGTGGGAATGGCCGCAGATCATTACATTGGCCGGGGTGAGTTTGACCAAAGCGCGGAGTTCTTCAATGGGCGTGTTCATGCGCAGGTATTCGTTGAGGCGGCGGGGCGAGCCATGAAAGACGTGGATGAGCCACTCGCCGGGCGCCGGTTTCGGCGGGCTCGCGTACCGCTCCACAGCCTCGCGGTAGGATTGGATTTGGGGGGCGTTGTCTTCCATGGTATCAAAGGCGGGATCATACATGGGATAGAGGCCTGAGAGCGATTCCGGCGGTAAGGGAACGAGCGCTGGCGGTTGAAGCGGTTCACCAATGCGGTAAAACAAGTGGTAGGGCAGACTGCGCAGATGGGCCTTGTTTTTTTCCTCTAGGGTTTCCCTGGTGAAACGGATGGAGAATTCACCGACGGCTTGCGCCGTTTCCGACGTGTAGTCGCATCCGCAAATCAGGCGAAAGTTCGCCGTGGCGTCATCGTAGTTCCCCATCACTGCGGGGATTTTCGCGTCGATGATCTTCTCAACCACCTCGTTGGGCTGGGGTCCGTAGCCGACGAGGTCTCCGGCGCATAGCACCAGGTCCGGATGCTGGGACTCGATATCGCTCAGGACAGCGTTGAGGGCTTCGGCGTTTGCGTGGATATCGGCGATGACAGCGATGTTCACTTGCTTCCCACCAGAGCGTTTATTTTGCTGCATATCTTTTTCCCCTCCGCCAAGCGTTTGATTCTATGTTCGACCAAGCGGCGGGGGAAGTCAACCATGGACAAGTTAAGAATGGGTTAGGCTCAAAAACTTTTCTGCGCTCGTTCATTGTGGACGGGCTTTTTTCGCGCATACTACGCCTGTAACTACAGAACAAGAGGCGCATGACCTACCTCCTCCGGCACACAAACCTGTTGAGTATCCCTAGGGCACGGGCGCCCCTCGAAAAACTCAACATAACTTAGCATAAGGAGATACAATGACAAAAGAGAGGGATAAGGAGAAAATTGGATGGAACTTTGACAACAGCTATGCCCAGCTACCGGATAAATTCTTTTCCATGCTTAACCCAACCCCTGCGCACACACCGGAGTTGTCCATTCTCAACCACCCGCTTGCCGCAGACCTGGGTTTGAATGTCCAAACGCTGCATAGCGAAGATGGGGTAGCAGTGCTTGCGGGGAATCGCGTTCCGGAAGGGGCTTTACCGCTTGCCCAAGCCTATGCGGGACATCAGTTCGGCCACTTCACCATGCTGGGGGATGGCCGGGCGCTGTTGCTTGGCGAGCAGATCACGCCCCAGGGTGAGCGATTTGATATCCAACTCAAGGGTTCAGGCAGAACGCCCTACTCTCGCCGGGGCGATGGTCGGGCGGCCCTCGGACCGATGCTCCGCGAATACATCATCAGTGAAGCGATGCATTCGCTTGGAATACCGACGACACGCAGCCTGGCAGTGGTGACCACGGGAGAGCCGGTCATCCGTGAAACCACCCTCCCGGGCGCTGTCCTGACTCGCGCGGCTGCCAGCCATCTGCGCGTCGGCACCTTTCAATACGCAGCACAATGGGGCACGAGCGATGATCTCCGGACCTTGGCTGACTACGCGCTCAAGCGCCATTTTCCAGAGGTCGAAGCCGATGAGAAGCGTTATCTCTCGCTGCTGAAGGAAGTCATCCGTCGCCAGGCCGCGCTGATCGCGAAGTGGCAACTGGTCGGCTTTATCCACGGAGTGATGAACACAGACAATATGACGATCAGCGGCGAAACGATCGATTACGGTCCTTGCGCTTTCATGAATGACTACGACCGGGCAACCGTCTTCAGTTCCATCGACGTTCAGGGACGCTATGCCTACGGCAACCAGCCCTCTATTGCTGGATGGAATCTCGCCCGATTCGCCGAAACCCTGCTGCCGCTGCTCCACGACGATCAGGAGAAGGCTGTTGAAATCGCCCAGGAGGCGGTAACAGAGTTTCCCCAGCTATATCATAATCATTGGCTCGCCGGTATGAGAGCAAAACTGGGACTTGTTAATGAAGAGAAAGAGGACGAACCCCTTTTCAAAGACCTCCTGAAGATGATGCAGAAGCATCACGCCGATTATACGAATACATACCGCGCACTAACCTTTGACAAGCCTGAGGATACGGCCATGAATGGCACGCCGGAATTTACGGAGTGGTGTAAACGATGGGAGGCGAGACTGAGCCAGCAGCAGGAGCCGACTGCATCTTCCCATCAGTTGATGAAAAAGAGCAATCCCGCAGTCATTCCTCGAAACCACCGGGTGGAAGAGGCGCTGGAAGCGGCAGTCAAAGAAGAAAACTACAGTGTGATGGAGCGACTGCTTGATTCGCTATCAAAGCCCTACGCGCACGCCCCCGAACAGGCGGAGTACGCCGCACCGCCTGCGCCATCTTGTGGCCCTTATAGGACCTTCTGCGGGACTTGATGAGTACAAAACAATGGAGGTCACCTATGATTATGCTACATCCCTGGTCATCACAATATAGAATGAAATACCTGTAAATAGGACGAATATGGGGATCAGCATGGTCCAGACAAAGGGAATGAAAAACTGATTCCAACCGACATGTTGTAAAACGACAAAGGTAGGAATGGCGGTCGGAATGAATGGTCCCACACTGCTGGATACAAAAGATACGAAGTTCAGCACCACGAAAAGACCTGCACCCACCAGCGGTGGAACGAAGTGCTTGGTCCATAAGCCAATGCAAATGATGATAGGAACCAGCATGAATTGCATCAGCGTCGTTTCCATGGCCAGTTGGAAATTGCGAATAAAAAGGTTCCAATCCAAGGGCGTCGATGTGAACTTCCACCCAAAAAGAAATGTCACAGCCGTCGACACCAACGATAACAGCATCACAAACAAAAATACGGTGATTATCTTTGATACAATGATCCTGGCGCGGCTTACAGGCAATGTGAAGAGGTTGATGATGGCCCCGCCTTGATATTCCTGTACAAATACATAGGAAGCCACTGCTCCAAAAATAAAGGGATAGAACAACAGATGGTTAATCTGAAAAGCAACCGCAAAGAGTTCATTCCAGCTTTTGAACTGTTGGGTCTGATTCATTGTCTGGAGCGACGAGATGAGCGCGAAAAAGGGGGCGACAACCGAGCCAAGGAAAGTCATCCATACCATTCGGGAACGTTTCCATTTCGTCATTTCTAATCGAATGCTTAGGATCATCTTGTCTCCCCTCCTGTCAGACGCATGAAGCGATCCTCCAAGGTCTCTTTTTGAACGGATAAATGAAATACATCAACCCCTGCTTCGACCAGAACTCGGTTCATGGCGTGTGGTTGTTCTAGCTGCTCAAAGACCTGGATTTCGCCGTCGTCAAGCAAACGAAGCTGTTGAATCCGAAGCTTTTCTTCCAATATCTGTACTGCGCGATATGGATTCGATGATTTCACCGTGAGATACTGCTTCCCCTTCCGCTCCAATTCATCCATGGCGATCTCTTCGACCAATTGACCTTGATGAATGATGCCGACCCGATCGGCCAACTGCTCAATTTCCGGAAGAATATGGCTAGAGACAAAGATGGTGATATTTCGATATTTACTCAAATCTCGAATGATGTGGCGAATTTCTCGAATCCCGGCCGGATCGAGTCCATTCGTCGGTTCATCGAGAATGAGCAATTCCGGTTCATGCAGTAATGCCCTTGCGATACCCAATCGTTGTTTCATTCCTAACGAGAACTGATTGACCTGTTTATCGGCAGCCTGCCCCAGCCCCATAAAAGAAAGAATCTCGTCAACGGCCTTCAGATTCGGCAGACCAATCATTCTCGCGTTATAGAGAAGGTTTTCTCGTGCCGTTAAGTGGGTATAGAACCCCGGATACTCAATCATGGAACCAATGCGGCGAAACATGTCTTGCCCGAAGGATTCCTTCGGTCGGCCAAACAGTCGAATCTGACCTTGAGATGGGCGAATCAGGCCCATGATCATCCGTATCGTCGTCGTTTTCCCTGCACCGTTTCTCCCCAAAAAACCGTATATCTCCCCGGTCCTCACGGATAGATTCAAGCCTTTGACCGCCCAGGTTCCGTTGTAAACTTTGCCCAGATTCGAGACTTCTAAAATCGGTGTCCTTTGATGCATGTCTTTCTCCCTCCCTTGGATAAAAGTATATCCGAGGAAGTTTACAGAGACTTTTCTCCAACCTTAACCCTGCCTTAAATTGATCGGTCTATGCGGAAGGCCATTGGATGATAAAAGAAAGGCCTCCCTCCTCGGAAGGTTCTGCATATAGATTGCCCTTTTGCATGCGTAGAAGTTGCCGGGAAATCGCCAATCCCAATCCAAGGCCTTTGGACTTTCGTTGCCGTTGAAAGGGCTCAAAGATATCATCATCATCGACTTCGGGTTTCCCTTTCCCGTTGTCTTCAATGAGCGTCTGTCTTTTATTTACGTCCAATCTCACGCGTATCATGGTTACGTCAAGGGCATGATCGATGGCATTTTGGATGAGGTTTCGAATCACCCTTGCAACCGTTTCCGGATCAATGGTCACGTTGACCACCAGTGGAATTTCAGCAATCAGTTGAATGCCTCTGGCTTCCAGCCCCGGTAAAAATTCTATCAGCACTTCACGGTGGGTTTCTGCAAGATTGATGGTTTGGGGAAAAATCTGCTCTTGATGCAAGTCCAACTTGGCCCACTCAAAGAAACGGTTCAGGGTGTTGAGTAACGTCAGCCCTTTATGGTAAGCCGTTTCTATATATTCGTCTTTCTTATCGGGATTCGTCAGCCCTTTGTGCACCGCTTCGAGATACCCTAATACAGATGCCAGCGGGGTTCGCAGGTCATGGGTGATGGCGGTGATAAATTGCCTGCGCTGTTCATCATCCCTACGCTTGTTGCTCTCTTGTATATGCAGTTGTTGGAGAAGGATATTGACTTGCTCTGCGATCGGATGAAGCAACGAAAGGTGCGAATAAAAACGTACTTGTCGATTTCCCTGAATCGCTTCCGCCAACAGCCGTTGCATACGCCTGACTTCTTGATAAACTATCGCCATAAACACAATGCCTGTTCCCAAGAAGACGATAAAGACAACAGTAACCCATCCGAACAGGTTCATTTTCCACACACCAATCGATAGCCTAATCCGCGAACGGTCTGCAATCGCTGCGGGTTAGCGGGATCCTCTTCGATTTTATTTCTCAATCGGGAGATGTGAACCATGACGGTATTGTCGTCATGGATAAACTCTTTTTCCCACACACTTTCATAAATCTGCGCGATCGTTACCACTCGATTCGGCCGCTCAGCCAAATATTTCAATAGGGTGAATTCTTTGGCTTTTAATGAGATCACGTTGCCCTTTACTTTTACTTCAGTGGTATCACAATTGATTTCCAAGGACCCACAGTGAAGAATGGTTTCCTTTCCCACTTGATTTTCGGTGATATGATGGGTTCCCTCTGTTCGTCGCAAAACCGCCTTTACCCGAGCCGTCAATTCGATTAGGCTGAAGGGCTTCACAATGTAGTCATCGGCTCCGAGAGTAAAGTTGACAACTTTATCCATGTCATTATCTTTTGCCGTTAACATGATCACGGGTTTGGATGTTTTCCGACGAATATATTGCAATACCTCACTACCATCCATGTCCGGAAGCATGATATCCAAAATAAATAAATTGAATTCTTCCGCATCGATGGAATCGATGGCGCTCTTTCCATCATGAGCCATCTGAACCTGAAAACCTTCGCTTTTTAGCTGATCGGCCACCAGTTTGGCTACATCGATTTCGTCTTCGACGATTAGAATTTTTCTCATGGAAATCCCCTTTTAAATCTCATTTAAAGAATTCTATGTGTCTTTATCATTCCCCAGTTTTTCCATCAAGCCAGTGGTTTTGAGCGTCGAATCTTATGGACAAGCGTTCATTGCGTATACTACGATTATACCGCTTACAACGCAACGGAGGTTAGAGAGATGACCGTACCAACCAATAGGAAACCAAATCGGCTGTTCCAAGAGAAAAGCCCCTACCTCCTCCAGCATGCCTATAACCCCGTGGAATGGTATCCCTGGCGAGAAGAAGCGTTTACAAAAGCCAAAGAACAAGACAAGCCCGTATTTTTATCCGTGGGATATTCTACCTGCCACTGGTGCCACGTGATGGAGCGCGAATCCTTCGAGGACGAGGAAGTCGCCGCCTACCTGAACGAGCACTTCGTCTCCGTCAAGGTCGACCGTGAGGAACGGCCCGACGTGGACCACATCTACATGACCGTCTGCCAGTCCTTCACCGGCCATGGCGGCTGGCCGCTGACGGTGATCATGACACCGGACAAAAAGCCCTTTTTTGCCGGCACCTATTTCCCCAAGCGCAGCCGGCAGGGCTTGGCGGGCGTGCTCGACATCCTGGAGGCCATCGTCGATCAATGGAAGAATGACCGGGGTAAGCTGGCGGCCGCCGGCGACCGGGTGACCGAGCACTTGCAGCGGGAGGTCCAGGCCAACAGCACCGGCAGCCTTGACGATGAGTCGATCATGCGCGGCTATGAGTGGCTGCAAAAACGCTTCGACGATGTCTACGGCGGCTTCGGCCACGCCCCCAAGTTCCCAACGCCCCACAACCTGCTCTTCCTGCTCCGTTGCGACAAGCTGGCCGATGTGCAGGAAGCGCTGCCGATGGTAGAGAAGACGCTCCGGCGGATGCACGCGGGCGGGATCTACGACCACCTGGGCTACGGCTTTTCCCGCTACTCGACCGACGAGAAGTGGCTCGTCCCCCACTTTGAAAAGATGCTCTATGACAACGCCCAACTGGCCATGGCCTACCTGGAGGCGTACCAGGTGACGGAAAACGACGAGTACGCCGAGGTGGCACGGGAGATCTTCTCCTATGTGCTGCGAGACATGCACGCCCCTGAGGGCGGCTTTTACTCCGCCGAAGACGCCGATTCGGAAGGCGTCGAAGGCAAGTTTTACGTCTGGACGCCTCAGGAGGTCAAGGAGATCCTCGGCGAAGAGACGGGCAAGCTCTTCTGCCAGTGGTATGACATCACCGAAAAGGGGAACTTCGAAGGTCAGAGCATCTTGAACCGCATCGACGCCGACAGGCGCCCCTTCACCCCGCCCATGGGCATGGACACGTGGCATCAGGTTTTGACCGACGCCGAGCAAAAACTCTTCGTCGCCCGGGAAAAACGGGTCCATCCGTTTAAAGATGAAAAGATCCTCACCGCCTGGAACGGCCTGATGATCGCCGCCCTGGCCATGGGCTTTCGCATCCTCCACGACCGCTCCTACCTCGACGCCGCCATAGGCGCCGCCGACTTCATCTGGGAGAAGCTGCGCGACGACAAGGGTCGCCTGCTCGCCCGCTACCGCGACAGCGAAGCGGCCTATAAGGGCTATATCGACGATTACGCCTTCATGATCTGGGCGCTCATCGAACTGTACCAGGCCGACACGAACCCGCTCTGGCTGAAACGGGCGCTGGCGCTCCAGGAGGACCAGAACCGTCTCTTCTGGGATCCTGATCAGGGAGGCTACTTCTTCTACGGCAGTGACAGCGAGGAACTGCTGACGCGGCCCAAAGAGATCTACGACGGCGCCACCCCCTCGGGCAACTCCGTCTCCGCCCTCAACCTGCTTCGCCTGGCCCGCATCACCGGCCGCGAGGCGTATGCCCGGCAGGCGGAAAAACTTCTGGAGAGCTTTTCCGGTAATATCAACGCCCAGCCGGCCGGATACACCTTCGCCCTCATGGCCCTCCTTTTCGCCCGCACTCCCGGCAAAGAGGTTGTTATTGTGGCGGACCGGAAAAAAGAAACCTTCAGCCGCGAATTGGAGCGACTCCATCAGCTCTTCACCCCTGAAACCGTCTTTCTCTACCGCCTGAGCGGACCTGAGTATGAGGAACTGCCCGAGATGGCCCCCTTTGTCCGCGATATGGCGCCGCAAGGCGACAGCTCCACCTTCTATATCTGTGAAAACTTTACTTGCCGTCCGCCGACGACAGACTTGAGTGAAGTTCGAGAAAGCCTGCTGCGATAGCCGGCTGTGCACTTAAAAAAGTCCGACACGCTCCTTATGGACCGTAGTCGGACTTTTTTGTATCTAAGCTAAAATTATCTTCAGCCAATCTGAGTTTTTCCTTGTTTACTATTCAAAATAGGCATGTAGACAGTTAAGTAAATATTTTGATTGTCATGAAGTATAAATGAAGCCTGTTTATAGCTCATACATCCCATCGAACCATCTTTGACGGTAATCTCAATATTCGACTTTAGACAAAAAGGCAATTCTTCCATCCACTTTGCAAATTCTTCGTTTTTGTTATAAAGATCATTAATAATACTCTCGAACTTCTCCTTCATTTCGGGTTGAATAGAACGTCGTATATAATCGGCTCGGAATAGAGCAAGCATTTGTTTCGCTGTCACGTCCCAGTTCACAATGCGTTCACGAAATGAATCATGAAATAGGAAGGATAAACTATTTCGATTCTCTTCCGGAAGTAAAGATCCGATGTCACCAAAAACCTGAACAAAGCCATCGTTCCAATGAAGAATGTTCCAACAATAGTCGTTTAAAGCTGCGGGGTAAGGAATCTTCTGAACCAGAAGATATAATGCATCCAGTTCCTCGGCCGTCATAAAACTAAATGCTTGTGAAGACATCGACGGCATTTTGCCGATCAAGTACGATAAATAGGTTTGCTCTTCCTCTGTGAACTGAAATAAATTCACGATTCGTATATACAAGTCGTCGGAGATATTGGCCCTTCCCTGTTCAATACGCTCATACCATTCCGGCGAGATATGCAGCAAACTTGCTATTTCATGTCTTTTCGGGCAGTTTGATTGATGCCGTTTATCGAGAACGCTCAGACCGAGCTTTTCTCTTTTTAGCTGTTTTCTTTTTCGAGATAAAAAGTTTTTCAATTCTTTCTGATGATCCATATTTTTCAATCCCCCCCTTGCGACATCAGAACAAGATTATACTACCATAAACGCAAGGTAGTTACAATTTATCCCATATTTGTTTGGGGATGTTTTTGCTACGATTAGGAAAACCAATTTTTTTCTGTTAAGGGGGGATTCCATGGAGTCAGCACCGTTAATTCACAAAATGGAACCATACTTTGTCTGTCAAGAATTTACGTTCAACGAAAAAAAATATGAAATTACAATCGCCTATAACAAAGACCTTCGATTCATGTCCTATCAATTCATGTATGAAAATTATCTTCAGAACGGTCTTGGTTCCCCGCACCCATCGAACCTTTGGTACTCCTTGGCCGAACTGCTTCCCTATTCTGTAACAACCATCTTACTGCAGGAAGGGCAAGTGATTGGATCCGTAACCAGCGTGGTCGATTCACAGGCTGGCTTGCCGGTTGATGACGTTTTCTGTGACACCGTCAACGACCATCGGCTCACAGGAAAGAAAATGGCTGAAATCATCTCGTTGGGACTAAAGGCGGATAAGAGCGAGAGCCGCATGCTCCTCTCAAAACTGTTTAACTTTGTCACAATGATTAACTACTACGTCTTTCAGTTGACTCATCTCGTGATTACCGTCATGCCGAAACATGCGCCCTTCTACGAACGCCATTTATTATTTGAAAACAGCGGGTTAGAGGGATTTCACGACAAAACAGGCGTATCATGCCGGCTATTACATTTCGAGCTCGAAAGGCATATAGATGCGAAAACAGCCGCAGCGAAAACATTCTATCGCAACTTTATGCCCTATGCGGAAGAACTTCCGATCATTGAAACATTAAAAAAGCTGATTCAACCCATATCCAAAGAGGATTTCACCTATTTCCTTCATTTAAGACCAGAAATACGGGCGAATGCCAAAGCCAAAGGAAAAGAGTACATTGAAACTATGTTAAGAGGGTGAGTGCGATTTCTTTTTCAAAATTAAAATTCTTATTCGTTCAACCTGAATGGGATCGACGATATGTGGCCGCTTTTCCAACCTATGAACCGTTGCATGGGCTTTTGCTTGGCGGCTTGATTCAAGATATTGCCGATACCTATATTTTCGACAGACGTTTTGACACCGATGAGAACTTTATCAAAATTCTGCAAGAGTTCAAACCTGACATGGTCGGCTCTTCTTCTCATACAGGCGGTGAGATACCCAATATAAAACGTCTTTTCGGCTTAGCAAAAAAAGAATGTCCACAAACAGTCACCATCGTCGGCGGTCAACATCCCACCCTGCTTCCGGAAGACTTTTTCCATCCCCATGTGGACTTGATCTGTATCGGACCGGGGGAAGAAACCTTTCGGGAGGTCGCCTTGTCTGTCCTAGATCGGCAGGATTTTACGAAGGTATCCGGTCTTGCCGTCCGTAGCGGCGTCAAATATGTGATCACTCCACCACGGATTGTCAAATCCGGTGTGATGACATGGCCGAAGTTTGATCGGAGCTTGATCCTCGATAAATACAAGAAAAATTACGGCTTTGTTTTCGAATTTCGTAACAACATCTACACCATCACGACCTCGGGATGTCCCCACCGTTGCAGTTTCTGCTCCCTATGGGCGGCGGCCCGGGGGACGTTCCGCTATCGAAGACCGGAGGAAGTCGTCGAAGACATCATCAGCCAGCCTCAAACCTATGTGCACTTGACCGACGATAATACGTTTTACAATGAAGACAACGCCATGGAAATTTATCGTTTGCTAAAAAAACATCATGTCAAGAAAAAAATATTGGCCTATGCGCGAACCGACACCATCGTGAATAAGACACATCTGCTTGAACGTTGGAAAGAAATCGGCCTGGGCGCTCTCGTTGTCGGTATGGAAGCCGTAACCGACAGTCATCTCGCTGTTTTAAATAAACGATCTAGTGTGGATATCAATGTGCAAGCCCAAAAAGTCCTGGATCGACTCGGCATCGAAAACTGGGCTCATTTTGTGATCATGCCAGAATTTCAAAAAGCAGATTTTGATGCGATCTGGGACTTTGTGAATCGTCATCACATCACCTACCCTGTCTTTGTCGCCTATACGCCTGTGCCAGGGACACCTTTGTTTTTTGAGGCAAAACATGAGGGGAAATTAGCATCCTACGACTATGCCTATTACAATTTGCAATACATGGTAATGCGCACGGCGCTGCCCAAAAGAGAGTGGTATCAACATTACTGGGGTCTGTATGAAAAGACAGCTTCCACCGGAACACTGCTCAGACGCATGCTTCAAAGCCCCACCTTTCATTGGCGGCCCGCCTTGGGACGAGCCTACATTATGGGCAGACGGGCGCCTTCGAGGATTTGGAAGTTTATCGACGAGCAGGTGGAGATGGAAGAGACGTTGCGCTATGAGGACATTGAACATACGCTGCTGCCCTCGTTGCGCCGCGATTATGTTCCGAACAATTACTACAATGCCGCTACGTTGGCGGCAATGAACGAGAACGCCGCCAATCGAAAGACGTCATAACGTGCGACCAAGTGAGGAAAAATCGGATCGAATAGGAGATTATCGGCTATGAATCGATGTGCCTCGTGCCTGCTTCCGGAAGGAAAATTTGAAGTAAAGCTCGATGATCGAGGAACTTGCAATTATTGCAATTATTATAACGAACATAAAGCAGACATTCATAATTACCCCTTATACGAACCTCTACTGTCACAACGTTTTGAAAAAGTGAGAGGGAAATATGCCTATGATATTGCCGTAGGGTTAAGCGGAGGCAAGGACAGCACTTACGTTCTATACAAAATGGTGACCAAATACAAATTAAAGGTCCTTGCCATCACCTACGACAATGGATTTCTAACAGACTTTTCACTCTCATCCATCCGGGAGACTGTCAAAACCCTTGGGGTTGACCATTACTATCACAAACCAAACTGGAAAATCCATCAAAAGTTTTACAAAGCAGCGATGAATAAACTTGGCGACCCCTGTATCGCTTGCGCTTTTGGCGGCTATTTTCTAGGAATCAAGCTCTGCCTTGAGAATAAAATCCCCTTCTTGGTGCATGGACGTTCCCCTTTTCAAATGTACCGCAACTTTTTCCCAGGCAGCCGAGATATATTCCTCCCGATGATGGCGATGAATCGCAAGGAACATGACTTCAATACGATCGCTTCTGTCATGGCGCCGATTCACGAGCGCATGCGCGATTGGATTCGGCAATTGTTTGATCAGGAAGAGGATGCTCGGGAGGTTCTTGGAGAGTTCTTTGTTGCTCCGGATCAGTTCGTCGATCGCTTTACCCCAGAGTTCTTAGCCTACTTCCTGTTCACTTCCTATAACGAAGAAAGAATGAAGAAAGAATTGTGCAGCGCCATAAACTGGCGACGCCCTGATAACGACTATCTCCTGGGGCACTATGATTGTAAAATCCATGATGCGGCTGGATACCTCTATAAGTCGCTCAACGGGATCAACGTTCTCGAACCGGATATCGCCGTCATGCTTCGCTTCGGCAGCATCCAGCGCCAAGAGGCCAAGATATTGATGGACATCAGTGAACCCGATGATAACGATTTACAGCAGTCCCTCCAATCGCTGTATGAATTATGTGCTCTCGATCCGGAAAGTCTCAGCCGTTTACTTCATCGATTAAAAGAACAGGGCTGTTCAAAATTCGAATCCCGTTGATCGAAAAACGATGCGATTGCGAGGTAAACCATAGATGAACCTGCCATGGAACGATCTCTTTTCCAGAAATATCGGCGTGATCACGCCCGAACAACAACATCGCCTGAGAAAATCACGGGTGGCGATGGCCGGATTGGGCGCCATCGGCGGAAATGTATTGCACATGCTTGTTCGGGCAGGCGTTGAAAAATTTTCTCTCGCCGAGTTTGATACTTTTTCCGTCAGCAATTGCAACAGACAATTCGGAGCATCTCCATCCACCGTCGGTCGACCGAAGATTGACGTTCTGGCACAGATGGCACGGGAAATCAACCCTCAAGTAGATATTCAAACATATCCCGAGGGGTTGACAGAGGAGAATCTGGACCGGTTTTTGGATGGCGCCGACGCCGTCGTTGACGCTATCGATTTTCTCAATCCACAGATCCGTAAAAGCTTGATCGTGGCTGCCCGAGCCCAAGGTCTCTATGTATTTCTAGCGCCTGCCCTCGGCTTTGGCGCGAGTTTAGTCGTCTTCTCACCTACAGGTCCAACCTATGACGAATTTTTTGGTCCCCTCCCCGCCTCGCTCTCTCCTGAAGATTTGCTCAAATTGGGAAGGAAACTATTCCCCCGCATTCCCGAGTATGTTGACCTTGCCGCCTACCTGAAAGGCATGGGCGCAGGAGGATATCTGCCTACGTTCGCCCCGCCGATCCTGTTGGCCAGCACATTGGCGGCTACGAATCTGATTTTTTTGCTGACCGGCGTCAAGCAACCTCGATGCGCTCCTCAAGTTACTTGGATCGACCTGATGGAGGAGGTTTTGCAAGTCATTGATCTCGACAAAGAAAAGCGTTGATAACGGTGACCGCCAATGGTCACTGGGACTTGATGTAGGTTCCGTCACGGTCAAAGTGGTCCTCTTAGATCCCGATGATCAGGTCCGCTTTAAGCGGTATGAAAAACATCATAGCAAACCTGTCGAAACACTCTACCGCTCTTTCTTGCATCTCAACGAAGCCTTGAAGAAGGAATTGTCTTCTTTTCGAGCCGCCGTAACCGGCTCCGGGCAAAAGCTGATCAGCAACCGGTTATCGATCCCTTCCGTAAACGAGATTGTAGCGCAAGCTACCGCAACTGCCCACTTTTACCCTGGCGTGCGCTCTGTCATTGAAATCGGCGGTCAGGATTCCAAGCACATTCTGTTATCAGGTTCTGAAACAAATGCAAAAGATGTTCGCATCATCAGTCAGAAGATGAACGATATTTGCGCCGCAGGAACAGGCGCATTCGTCGAACAACAGGCGGAGCGGATGCAACTGTCCCTTGACACCTTTGCCAAGTTAGCGATTGGGTCGAATCATCCTGCTTTCATTGCCGGTCGATGCGCCGTCTTTTCCAAGAGCGACATCGTTCACCTGATGCAGGAAGGCGTCCCCAAAGGAGACATCGCCGCCGGGATCTGCAATGCTGTCGTCCGCAACTATGTTGCGCAGTTCATTAAAGGGCAACATGTGGAAAAACCGGTTATCTTCCAAGGCGGGTTGGCGGCTAACCAAGGTGTTGTAAAATCGTTCCGTGAGTCGCTCGGGCTCTCTGATGAAGACTTCATCATCGCCGAACATTACGAAGTGATGGGCGCCATCGGCGCCGCCCTATGGAGTCAAGTTAACGATGGAACCGGCCACAACCTGGTTACATTCATGAAAGAGCTGGAAAAATACATCCATATTGAAACCAAGGCCCCGGCTGTTCAACGTCATTTTCCGCGATTGATCCCAGATATCCAGAGACGCACCGTCATACCGCCTGGCCGGCATGATTGGACCGGCAATCTCTATCTCGGCATTGACATCGGTTCCACTTCTACCTGTGTCGCCGTCATCAACGAAAACCTCGAATTGGTTGAGAAAGTCTATGCCTTGAATCGCGAGGGACCCATACAATCCGTAAAAAACGCCCTGAACCAGCTTCAAGAAAAGCGAGGCAACCAAAAGGCCATCCGCTTCTCGGGGGTCGGGGTTACCGGGAGCGGTCGTTCTCTCGTATCCCGGTTTATCGGCGCCGACGTCGTCCGAGACGAGATCAGCGCCCAGGTCAAAGCGGCCATCCAGATGTATCGGGAAGTCGATACGGTTATTGAGATCGGCGGACAAGATTCTAAGTTCATCCGCATCCATCAAGGTCGTGTTGTCGAGTTCGAAATGAACAAGGTTTGTGCCGCCGGGACTGGGTACTTTCTGCAGGAACAAGCGGATCGACTCAATTATCCCGTAAGCGAATTGAGCAAAGCGGCCTTTGAAAGCCTTCATCCTTGTGATCTGGGCAGCCGTTGCACCGTTTTCATGGAATCCGACCTCGTCAACTTCCAACAGATGGGCGTAAACACCCCGGACTTGATCGGTGGTCTCAGCTACGCTATTGTGAAAAACTATTTAGAAAAAGTCGTCGTCGGCAAGCCGATCGGAGACCACATATTATTTCTCGGCGGTGTAGCCCTGAATGCCAGCGTCGTCTCTGCTTTTCAAAACATCCTTGGCAAAAAGCTCATGGTTCCCGAACATCACGAAGTCTCCGCGGCCTATGGCATGGCCTTGTTTGCCAAAGAATGGGCTCGTTCCCTGAAAAATGATGAAACCAGTTCATTTTATGGAATCAACACCATCGCTCAAGATTATCACCAAACGTTTTTTCAGTGCCACGATTGTTCGAATCGTTGTCGCATCGGTCATGTGACCCTCGATGGAGGCCAGAAATCCTTCAACTACGGCGGTTCTTGCGGAAAATATGAGCGTAAGGCGACGAACAAACATCGTCTGCCAAATCTGATGCAAAGACGTCAAGAACTTTTGTTGAGTTATCATCGGCCAACACAGGACGGACGAGATCGGATCGGCATACCTCGCGCCCAGCTTTTTTACGATTTATTCCCTCTATATTGCACATTTCTGCAAGAGCTAGGTTTTGATGTCGTCATAACCGAAGAAACCAATACGAAAATCGCTCACCGGGGAGCGGAAACCTCCACCATCGACAACTGCTACTCCTGCAAGGTCGTCTACGGTCATGTCGCTGAACTCCAGGCATTGGGGGTAACAAAGGTCTTTTTTCCGTCGGTGATCGAATTTGAACGTCGTGTTCAAGATCTGGAGCGCAATCATAGTTGCCCTTTCATTCAAGGAATGCCCGGATTGATCAAAGATCATTTTACGACGCTTGAATTCTATACACCCTGTTTTTATCGTGACCGAGAAGATGTTGACTGGCAGAGCGAACTCGTCTCGTTGGGCCTAAAGCTGGGGAAGGATCTCCCCCGTGTTAAAGAAGCTGTTCAAAAAGCGGCGGAGGCGCAGTCCGATTTTCGCCGAAACTGCGAAGAGATTGGAAAAAACCTGCTCCAACAAGTATCGATGGAGCAAAAAGCAGCCGTCATTCTCGGCAAAGTGTACAACGTCTGCGATCCTTTCCTCAACATGGGGCTCGCTGATAAGTTATCGGAATTTGACGTGATTTCCTTGCCCTACGACTGCTTGCCTCTTTCCGAACAACAGCTTCCCTCGAATTATATGGACATGATCTGGTCTTGCGGACAAGATCTGCTGCGAGCCGCCAAAATCATCACCCAGAGCAAAGACCTCTTTCCCGTACTTGTGACGAATTTTGGCTGCGGCCCTGATTCCTTCATCATTAAATACTTGGAAGAACTGTTTTGCGAAAAATCATTCTTGGTTCTCGAAGTCGATGAGCATACCTCTGACGTCGGTTACCTGACACGGATCGAAGCGTTCATGAATAACATTCAATTCGAAAAAACGTCCAGTTTTGAGCGCCTCACCTCAAAGTTCCAACCCTTTATTCCTTCACCGGAATTGAAAAAGTTCGACCGCTTGCTTTATGTTCCCTGGGGCTTTGATAGCTATCGAGCGATCGCGGCCGCCTTTGCGTCGATCGGGATCAGAACGAAGATGCTTCCGGTTCACGACGAGCAAACGGAGAAATATGGCCGGGCTCATAGCTCAGGGAAAGAGTGTTTACCCTATATCATGCATGTCGGCGATGCGGTCAGGATGACAGAGGACCCAGAATTTGATCCCGCTACATCGGCGCTCATGATGCCGGCGGGAGATTTGGCCTGCCGGGTATCCGCGTTTTCCACTGCCATTAAGTTTGTCTTGAGAGATTTGGGCTATCCCGACCTGCCTGTCATCGCGCCTCGCATATCTGTTGATAAAGACGAGGTGCTGAGTGTCTTTGGCATCAAATTTGCCAGAAACGTCTTTCGAGGCATCATGTCCATTGAACTGCTTGGTCAAAAAGTCACAGAAATTCGACCGTACGAAATACATCCAGGGGATACAGATACACTATACCAAGAATCGCTAGATAAAATCTGTGACGCCATTGTCAAAGGAGACCTGTTGGAGGTCCTTGCCGACTGTATCGCCGCTTTCGAAAAAATCCAAGTCAATCGCGAACAAAACCGTCCCATCGTGGGTCTCGTGGGAGACGATTACACCAGGGGAAACAGTTTTGCGAATGATAACATCATCAAGCAGTTGGAATCGTTAGGCGCTGAAGTGAGAACCGTTCCGATCTGGGGCACTTACTTGGAATTCCAGATGGGCATGAAACCGAGAAAAACCTTGCGAAGGAAAAATTACCTTGAGTTTTTTGGAGATACGCTAAAATCCTATGTAGGCCATCGGGATATGAAAAAAATCATCCAACTTTTCGAAGGGCGCTTGCAGTGCATTCCCGATGATACGGTGATCCAAATGATCGAACGGAGTTCGAAGTATGTTGATGAACGAAGTGAACCACTGGTGATCATGGCTTTCTCTCATGTGCTGCGCCTGCTCGAACACGGCGTAGCGGGCATCGTCAACTTGTTAGGCTTCCAATGTATGATTCATAATCTCGTTGCAGGTCTCCTCGGTTCCGTTTACAAGGACCATGATAACCTACCAAACGTGACACTGTCCTATGACTTCCTCGAAAAGGGTCATCTTACCAACAGAATTGAGGCATTTATGTACCAAGTACAGCAATATCATCGTGGAAATCACACTCATGTAAGGAGGGTTCCTGATGGGTTATGATTTCTGGCGCAAATGGCTCTTCGGATTTGGTTTGGCGTTTACCTTCTTCGGGATTCTTCTGGCTTTTTTCAACCAAACGCCGCTCTTTGATTTTTTGTTCAATAATCAGGTGAATCCGGTCTTTTGGTCTTCCTTCCCATTGGAGGAACCGCTTCACGACTTTCAAGCCTGGATTTACGGGGTGTTGGGGGCGACCTGCGCCGGTTGGGGTATCTTCATCGCCTTTCTCGCCGTCTATCCCTTGGCGCAAAGGGAACAGTGGGCCATAAAATGTATTTTCATTGGGATCACCCTCTGGTTTGTCATTGACACTTCTATCTCTCTGATTTTTCATGTCATATTTAATGCCCTTTTCAATGTATTACTGCTTATGCTGATCATTGTTCCACTATTGATGATGAGAAAAGAACTGCAGTTGTCTGAAAAATCTCGGCATATC